>NZ_JBQIKP010000013.1:0-71680 GCF_056796775.1 Schaedlerella sp. | reverse complement strand
TGTCCACCCAAGACTCGCTTGGTGCGGTATAGCTTGTACCTTACACCGTAGGACTTTCACCCACCGAATTCCAAGCCCTTAGCTGGGCGCACCCTAATAGAATAAAAACAGGCCCCATCAGATCCACTTTCTCTGACAGAGCCTGCTCTTCATCATTCATATTCTATTTTCCTGCCATCCGGCCGCTCCATACAGCCCCCGCTGCCCGATCCGCCCATTCGAGATCAGATTGTAAACACCGGTTCTTCGCCCCGGCCGATCCGCCGCGAATTCTCCATGCATAATTTGTAGCCCCGATAATAATTATCATACGTAGCCGCGCCCACATGCGGCGTTACGATCAGGTTCGGCAGATCCACTCCAAACAGCGGCTCTCCCGGCTCAAACACGTCAAACGCCGCACCCCATATTTTTTTCTCCTTCAGCGCATCAATCAGCGCGTCCGCATCAACCAATGCTCCCCGGGCGGTATTCACAAGGATCGCATTTCGTTTCATCTTTTCGAACTGCGCTCTTCCGATCATCCCCCGGGTCTTCTCCAGAAGCGGGGCATGAAGTGTAATGATATCCGACTGCTCCAGCAGCTCATCCAGCGTTACACGTCTGCAGCCAAGACGTTCTTCCTCCTCGGCCGTCATGGGATATACATCATAATAGATCAGCTCCGCGTCAAACGCGTGCAGCCGCTTTATGACTTCTTTTCCTATGGTTCCGCCGCCCACCACGCCGACCGTCTTGCCCACGATCTCGTAGCTGTCATGCCGGTACGTCATAGTATGCCATTCCTTCTCCTTCCCTTTGTTGTCAAGGTCAATGATATGGCGGTACAATGCCAGCATATCGAGAATCGCCAGCTCAGCCACCGAAGTAGCGTTAAACCCCTTGCAGATAGAGATCGGAATCTTCCTTTCTTTTGCATAAGCCACGTCCACCATGTCCACGCCCACGCCGGTACGCTGGATCAGCTTCACCTTCGGAGCAGCGGCGATCACTTCCTTCGTAGTCTTATAAGTAGTAACGATCAGTACGTCAGCATCCTGAAGCTCACCCTTCTGCCCCACCGTAGGGTTCAGGAAACGCAGATCAACCTCCTCCGGGCACATGTCGAGGATCATCCGTTCCATATGTTCATTCAATGTATCCAGATAAAGTGCTGTAACACTCATGCTCACTCTGCCTCCTTTGTCTGTAAATGATGATATCCGGTCTGCGCCCTCGCCTCACGCAGGGAAAGCCCGCTCTGGACATGCCTGCGGATGATATCCTCTTTCCGTTCGATTTCCTTGGCAATCTCCAGTACCTTTTCCACCTTGTCAAAAGGCACGATCAGCGCTCCCGTATCATCCCCGAATATCAGGTCACCGGGGCATACCTTAATGCCCGCGACCGTAACAGGCTCGTTGATCGCAGCGACCTCAACCCGGTCCTTGCCTGTTACCATATAAAATCCATTGGAGAAGATCGGATACTTTATTTTATGAATGTCTTTGATGTCGCGGCACACCCCGTAGATCAGTGTTCCCGCAATCCCCCGGAGAGAGGCGGTCATTGCCATGATATCTCCCCAGACCGTGCAGTAGTCCCTGCCGCCGTTATCCAGCACGCATACCTGTCCCGGCTCCACATCATCCAGAAAATCCCCCACCGTTCCTTTCACTTCTCCGCAGGGCACGTATCTTACCGTAAATGCCTGTCCGCACATCACCGTACCTGGGGTAATGGGCTTGATCCCATACAGCCCGGAGGGGATGCCGATTTTATCCATTGCGTCGGAAATGCTCGTAGAATCGAGCTTTTTATATTCTTCAATGATTGCTTTATCCAATTTCGGAATGTTCATTTGGTCACCTTCTTTATGTCATTTTAGCATATTCTCGTAATTGTACTTCCGGTCCACTTCCAGCATGGACATCCCCGCCTTAATGTCCGCACACATGGCCGTTTCCTTATTCAGCAGCATCTCGCCCTTTTCGATCACATCAATCAGCCGCTCCTGGGGAATAAATACGACACCTGTGATATCTGCGATCACAATATCTCCCGGACGGACCTGGACTCCGCTGAAAGACACCATCACATTCGTCGCTTCCTCCATCACACGCCCTCTGGCTGTCGCGCAGATCGTAGAACGCGCATATACAGGGAATCCCAATTCCACACACTCATCCAGATCACGGCAGCATCCGTCAATCACAACCCCGGATACCCCCTTGAACTTTGCCCCGGTGCTCAGCACGCCGCCCCAGCAGTTCACGTCCTCGCGGCCGCCGTTGTCAATCACGATCACATCGCCTTCCTTTGCGGCCTCAATGGCATTGACACCCATATGTGTCGTAGACTTTGTCAGTCCCGCGGCAACGACCTTCATGGTTACCGCCTCGCCGATGATCTTCTTACAGCCCTCATACATCTTTTTCACGCCGGTCGTGGATCCCTTAAGCCCCAGCGCGTCCAGCGCGTCCGAAACATTTGTAGTGGAAAGCCTGTCAAGCCTTTCCCTAAGCTCACTTGTCAATACACTCATCTTTTTTCTCCTTTCATCCTGCGGGATCTGCTCCGGATCCCTGTTTTTTTCTTTATCGAATTCGGCAGGCATCCTCCGGCTTCAGCCTGTCCATGGCCGAGATCAGTTCATCCGCCGTAGTCACCGTAGCAAAATGCGTTTCAAAATCCCACAGTGAAGATTCCTGTTCCCTTTCTCCCGTAGCACGTACACAGTCTCTCGGCACAAACACCTCATAATCCAGCTGAAACGCGTCTGTTACCGTACCGCGTACACAGATATTGGTAACACAGCCGCCCACGATCACCTTTTCCGCCCCCATATCTCTCAGCGTCAGATCCAGATCCGTCTGAAAAAATCCGCTGTAACGCCTTTTATGCACGACATAATCGTCCGGCAGGATCGGAAGCTCCTCAATCTGCTCACAACCCCAGGTCCCCTCATAGCAGGTCCCCACCCGCTTTTCCGTAACCCTGTCATACTTATCCATGCGGTATTTCTGACAGATCCATACGATCGGAATGCCATGCTTCCGTCCCGCCGCGACCAGCCGCCGGATCGGTTCTACTACCAGATATCCGTCCTCCAGTACCATACGGCCGCCCGGCTTACAGAAGTCATTGAGCATATCTACAATGAGGATTGCTGTTTTTTTCAGATCGATTTCCTTGCTCCGGCATGTATAATACTCGTCAAATCCTTTTCCCATGATATCCTCCTAAACCTCTTATCACAATCTCAGCAATAGTTCGGCTCCCGGTTTCCGGGAGGTGTATTTCTGCTCTTTTGCACCACGATCTTCCCGTCTATGACAATGCAGGTGATCCCCGGGATATCTCCCGCCTCAATCGCCTCCAGGGCTGTCCTGCCCACAGAACCGATGGGGGCGTCCAGGCAGATCAGGTCTGCCGGGCGGCCCGGCTCGATCACCCCCGTTCTCAGGCCGAATACCGAGGCCGTGTTTCCGGTTGCCATGGCAATCGCTTTATGGGGCGCAATCCCGCATACACTGGACACATAGCAGATATTCCGGATGATCCCAAGGGGAATCACACCGGTTCCGGACGGCGCGTCATTTCCGAAGATCACCCTGTGCTCCATTCCCAGCTCCGAGATCAGCTTCATAATGCCATTGGTCATGCGGTAATTGCCGCACTGGACGATCTCCACCGCCACCTCGCTCTCCCGGATAATGCGCTCCACCTCCGCCATGGAAACCGCAGTCGGCCCTCCGTTGCAATGGGACGCGATATCCGGATCCGTTCGGATGACATCCTCCGCAGTGACCGAAGAACTGCCGGGAATCGATGTACCTCCGGTGTGCATATGCACCTTAAAGCCATGCCTTTTCGCCATAGCCACAAGCGGAGCGGCATCCTCAGGAGACTTCACCGAACCAAGTCCCACCTCGCCTACCAGCCAGACCCCTTCTCTCGCCATTTCCTCAAAATCCGCCTCCGTCAGTCCCTGCTCCAGTATCACGGCGCCTCCGTGCACCTTCGCTCCCAGAGGGGACTGATTCCGAAAGCATTTTGACAGAAATACCGCCTGCGCCTTGACCCCTGCCGCATCCCTTGGCCGCCCCGGGAAATGAGGCTCTCCCGCGGAAATAATAGTGGTCACGCCGCCGTGCACCTCACTTTCGATCAATGCGTCCGTCTTTTGGCGAAATGTATAGTCCCCCGCGCAGGGATGGCAATGGCTGTCTATCAGTCCGGGAGCAACCGTCACACCCTTCGCGTCGACTATCCGCGCTGTCTGATCGTTTTTCAGCAGCTCTTCCCCGCCGATTTCGGCGATCATGCCATCCCGAATTGCGATTGTATTACAGTCCGTAATCGGATCCGTTAATTTTCCGGTCACAATGGTTCCTATATTGGTAATCACAAGCTCCTTCATCGATCAAATCACCCCATTCTCTCCCTTGACATCCTCCAGGAGCAGGCCGCCCACTCTCGGGAAGGGCCGTCCGCCCGTAGTGACACACAGTACGAGCAAAATCTCGTCGTCTCTGGGGGCATCCGCCAGACTCACCTCCATGGCGTCAAAATGAGTGCGTACCTTCAGCGCCAGCTTATGATGCAGCGGAACATCCACCGAGCATCCGGCCGGAGCCGATTTTTCACTGGATGGTATGATGGATTTGGAAGTCGTCAGCACTGAGCGTACCCCTTCGTCAAAGCCTGTATGCAGCAGGGCGGAACCATGCTCCTGCTCACCGCCGAATCCTGTTACCGCAGCCTTCCCGTAGCTGTTGACTTCCTCTGCGCCAATCCCAAGTGCCTCCAGCGCATTTTCGATCAGACGTTTTCCAAGTACCTTCCCATATTCCTGAAATCCCGGCATCTCCGATACTTCTTTTCCGGCATATATATTTTTTACAACTGCCATACTGGCACATTTTTTCAGCGGAATATCCAATTTTCTGCCGATTTCACTTCTGGTTTCGTCAATGATCACTGCTTCTTTTCTGATCAAATCTCTCATTGTACTGCCACCTCCATCAGTCCAGCCCGTTTTCGCCTTTACATTCTTCTACACTCAATCCCCCAATCCTTGCCCTGGGGCGTCCTCCGTTGGAAAACGCGACTGCGCAGAGTATCTCATCGGCATGCGGGGCATCCGGTATCCTGACGGTCATGCTGTCATAATGGGAACGTACAAGCATTCCGTCCTTATACAACAGCGGGATATCCAGGGTTGCCCCTGCCGCCGCTATTTTTTTTGCGGATGGGATCACCGCGGAACCTGATTCCAGACAGGCGCGCATCGGAGCTCCAAGTCTCGGATGCATGATCGCTGCCGCATGCTCATGCTCCCCATCCAGCCCCACAATACATGCCTTACCGAAACTGTGCACCTCCGCCACAGGTATCTTCATAGCTTCTACCGCCTTCCGGGTCAGATAATCTCCCAGATATGCGCCATATTCCATAAGCTCTGTCAGGTCTTCCGTGTATACGCCCGCAAAAGGATTCTTGATCACAGCAACAGCAGCACACTTTTTCAGCGGTTTTTCCAGCGCAGTGCCGCCCTCTCTGCATATCTTTTCAACAAAAATGTCTAGTTTTCTGATATTTGGCTCTTTTTGCAATCTGCTCACCCTTTCTCTATTTGATTTTAATCTTAATCCCTACGGCTCCAGCACCACTTTGATCACTCCGTCCTTCTGGCTTTCGAAAAGGCGGTACCCTTCCATTGCGTCTGAAAGCGCAAAACGGTGTGTGATCAGAGGCAATGTGTCAAGCCTTCCCTCCTTAATCAGATCGAGAGTCAGCGCACAGGCATTTGCATGCACTCCTCCGGTCTTAAACACAAGGTTCTTGCCATACATTCTGCGCAGAGGCAGCTTTTGCGGATCCTCCTCGTAATGTGCCACGAAACATACAATCCCGCTGGGCCGTGTGACCTGCCATGCCATCTCGAAGGTATTTCTGCCTCCCGCGCACTCAAACAGCCTGTCGGCCCCTCTTCCTTCCGTAAGGCTGCGTACGATTTCCCACGGATCCTCTTTTCCTGCATGGATTGTAATATCCGCAAGTCCATGCTGCTTCGCAAATGCCAGTCTTTCCTCAGATATATCGATAGAAATGAGACGGGCCGGGCTGTACAATCTTGCGCACATAGAAGTGCAGAGTCCGGTAGGCCCCGCACCGATCACGACGGCCGTGTCTCCTGGCCTGATCTCCCCGATCTCGGCTGCCCAGAATCCGGTTGCCAGGACATCGCCAACAAGCATTGCCTGCTCATAGGACACTCCCTCCGGGATGATATTACAGCAATTATCCGCATAAGGCACACGCACATACTCCGCCTGGCCGCCGTCCTGGACACATCCCAGCATCCATCCGCCCTGCTCACAGTTGTTGACATAACCCCGTCTGCAGAAAAAGCATTCCCCGCAAAATGTCTCATTGTTGACCGTCACCCGGTCTCCTGCTTTCAGCTTCCGCACGCCTGCTCCTGTTTCCACAATCTCACCTACGATCTCATGGCCCAGGATCACGCCCTCCTTTGCCCGCGCGATCATGCCATGTTTGATATGGATATCACTGGAGCAGATCGCTGCCAGCGTCACACGCACAATGGCATCCTTCGGGTCTTCTATACACGGAATGGGCCTCTCCTCCACCGCAGCCTTGCCCAATTCTTGAAACACAACTGCTTTCATTGTTCCGTTCATCACAGCTTCCTCCTATTTCACGATTTCTTTGCTCTTCCAGTCCTTGGAAGCCGCCACTGCCAGGATCACTACAATTCCCTTTACAAGAACCTGCACATGCGGAGACACTCCCATCAGATTCAGTCCATTGTTCAGCATCAGGATTACAAATACACCTGTAATGGAACGCGCAACACTTCCTCTTCCGCCGGAAAGTGTAGTGCCTCCCATCACAACGGCCGCAATAGCATCCAGTGACATTCCTTCGCCCTGTGCATGTGTACCGGCACCCAGGCGCGCGCTCATCAATACACCTGCGAGTCCGGTGCAGGCTCCCGCCATCATGAACGCAATCATTTTATATTTATTTGTAGGCAGTCCGCACAGTGCCGCTACCCGTTCATTAGCGCCCATTGCGTAGAGAGAACGCCCGTATTTCGTCTTTTTCGTCAGAACATGCATCAGAATAAAGATTACGATAGCAAACACCGCCATAGTCGGGAAAAAGCCAAATACGCTGCCGTTTCCCATTTTCTTAAATGCCTGAAACATGGTATTCTGTGCGACACCACCTGAAATGATCAGAGCAATCCCCCGGCAGATCGTAGACGTGCCGTATGTCACCAGGAATGAAGGAAGCCTTACATAAGCTACCAGATATCCGATGAAGGTACCGAACAGCAGCCCGATCGCCACGCCCAGCAGCAGGCTCATCCATCCCCCGCCTTCCGTGATCACATTGGCAAGCATGACAGAGCAGATTCCGCACAGGCTCATCATACCGTCCGAGGAAATGTCGATGCTCCCTGTCAGAATGACTGCGCTCAGCCCAAATGAAACAATAAACAGCGGGCCTCCCTGACGCAGTATGTTCATAATATTGGCCAGCGAAATAAATCGTGGATTGACGATCGTAAAAAATACGACACATATGACAAGCAGGATAGGCGCAATAAACAGGGAATAGTCAATGTCCCTTTTTTTCCTCTTCTCCGCTCCGCCGTCAGGTGATGTGCTGGATGATGTGTTTCTCATTAAGTCTTACCTCCTTCTTACAATCGATTTCTCCTGTGATCATGCCTCTGCGCATCATCAATATCCGGTTGGACAGGCCGATCAATTCGGGCATCTCATCGGAAATGACCAGGATCGATACCCCCTCATTTGCAAGGTCGCGCATGATCCTGTATATCTCCTGCTTCGCTCCGACATCAATCCCTCTCGTCGGCTGCTCCATGATGATAATATCCGGCTTTCTCGACAGCCACCTTGCCAGGATCGCTTTCTGCTGGTTGCCTCCTGACAGATTGACGATCAGCGTATTTCCGGAGGGTGTCTTGATCCTGAGCCGTTCGATATACTCGCTGACGCATTGGTTCTCCTTGGCCCGATCCAGAAATCCTCCTGTTACGAAATGATCCATATTTGCCACAGTGATATTCTGTCCTACCGTCATCGTGTCCAGAATCCCTTCGCTCCGCCGGTCACTTGGCATGTATCCGATTCCGGCATCCACCGCTTTTTTAATACTGCTGTGGATCCTTTGTTCACCCACAGTAATTGTCCCCTCCGTGATCGGCACATCTCCAAAGATCACTTTGGCCAGATTTTCTTTTCCGCAGCCCATCAGCCCGGCGACTCCCAGGATTTCTCCCTTCCTGAGCTTTAACGAAACATTGGAGATGGCCTCCGAGCAGACGCCCTCCAGTTCCAGAACAACGTCTTCTTCGGGATCCCGCATCTCCTCCGCATAGTAAAAGTCCTTGGAAAATTCACGCCCTACCATCATCTCCTGAAGCAGCTGGATATCGGCATCCTTCGTCATCAGCCCCCCTACGTTCTGCCCATCCTTCATCACCTCCACCCGGTCCGTATATTGGATCACTTCCTCCAGGTGGTGTGAAATAAATACGAAAGAAGCATGTTCCCTTAAAGAACTGACGACTGTAAAGAGCTGCTCCACCTCACTCGGAGATAGCACGGCGGTAGGCTCATCAAGAATGATGACACCCTTTCGTTTAGTGCGTACTGCCGGATATAAGACACGCGCCAGTTCTACCATCTGTCTTTCGGAAAAGCTCAGCCTCTCCAGCCTTGTCTTTGGATCAATATGGCTGAGATGAACTTCGTTTAATATCATCTCTGATTCCTGACACATTTTTTTCCAATGGAGAAAATTACCGGTGATCATGTCTCCTTCCCGGCCCAGGAAGATATTCTCCGCAACGCTTAAATTCGGGAAAAGAGCCTGTTCCTGAAAGACCATTCCAATGCCGTACTGCTCCGCTTCCATCGGTGTTGCCGGATGGATCTCCGCGCCGTTCAGTTGGATTGCCCCGGCATCTTTCTTCTCGATTCCCATCAAAATCCGCATCAAAGTGCTTTTACCCGCTCCGTTCTCACCGATCAGGGCCAGGATCTCCCCCGGGAAAAGCTCCAGCGAAACATCCTTGAGCGCCTGCACTCCGGCAAAACGCTTATAAATGCCGCTCATTTTAATATTGCTTTGTTTCTGGACAGTTTCCTGCATTGTCTCACTCTCCCTTGCTATACACAAATCTGCATCCTGTTCGTTTCAAAGAGCCGCAAAGCCCGCTTTGGTGTCCGCGGCTCTTTTTACAGCCTGTTATCCTGTCCCGAGGGCAATCCTACTTGCTGAGCAGTTCACTGTCAACCGTCCAGTCACGTTCCTTTGCCGCTTCTCCATACCAGAGCTCCAGGTACTCTTCCGCATTTTCCTGGGTAATGATCGGAGGCTCATACATAATAAATCTTCTGTCATCTGTCTCAGGCCGGATATCACCTTTTACATAATCATATCCGATACACATTGCCAATGCCTGCATTCCCGGCGCGTCTCCGGACATCGACATGACATACTCGCCGTCCCGGATCAGCTCCAGCACATTGCTCAGGCAGTCCAGCCCAACCAGCTTCACCTTGCCTCCGGACTTTCCCGCTCCGTCGAGGATCTCATATACGCCAAGAGCCATATCATCATTTCCGCACCATACACCCTCAATCTCATCCCCATATTTGATGAACATATCTTCAAACACCGGTGCCGCGTCAAAACGGTTCCAGTTTCCGGGCTGGGATTCCAGCAGCTTGATGTCCGGATACTCCTTCAAAGCATCCTCCAGTCCTTCATGGCGCTGTACGGCCGTGGTGCTCCCCAGAAGTCCGTCAATCGCAACGATACTTCCCTTTCCTCCCATGGCCTCAAAGAGGTATTGCGCCATCGTATAGCCTTCCAGGCGCATGTCTGTCAGAATATGTGCCAGGTGATACTCATACGGAGTAAAATCAAAGTCTTCCGGATAATCCCAAAGGGTTACGAAGGGAACCTTCGCGTCCTCGCACAGATCCGCCAGCGCCGGAACCACGCTGGAGCTGGTCGGCATAATGATTACAAAATCCGGGTCATAAGTAACCAGTCCGGTTTCCAGATCGGCAATCTGCTTCTGTTCATTGTCCTCTGAGGACAGTGTAATATATTCAAATCCCATCTGATCGGCAAATTCCTTACCGCCTCTGTTCAACTCGGCATAGTATTCGTTGTCCATCCCCTTTGTAGAGGAGATGACTGTGAAATCGCCGTCAGCCGCCGGTTCCTCCTCTTTTTCCTCTTCTGCTTCCTCTGATGCAGACCCGCTTTCCTCTGCCGGCTTGGATTCCGCCGGGGCTTCCGTCTTGCCGGAGCATCCTGCCGTCAATGCAGCTGTCATTGCCACCGCCAGTATTACCGCCAAAAATCTGTTCTTCTTCATCGTTGCATCCTCCTCTTTGTTTTTATTTTTGTTTTTTAATATCCCTCCGCGGATATAAAAACCCTTATCAGTCAATCCACTTCATGTGAAAACCGCCGTCCACATCAATGGCTGATCCTGTCGTATAGGGCAGATAACCTTTACATATCGCGGAAACCGCCTTTGCCACATCTTCTCCGGTTCCCCAGCGGCGTAATGGATGTAAGCCATCCGCAATATACCGGTCAAATTTTTCCTTTACCGGCAGCGTCATATCACTCAAGATGTTGCCGGGGCGTATTTCATAAACATTAATCTCATAGTCTGCCAGGGCAAATGCCAGCAGCCTGGTCAGCATGGTGATCGCAGCCTTGGACATACAATACTCCCCTCTCATAAGAGAAAGCGTATAAGCCGAGATAGAAGACATATTGATGATCACAGGCCGGATTCCCTCCGGTTCCTCCTGGCGCTGCCTGATCATCTGCTTTGCGGCAAGCTGTGCGGTGAACAGATATCCTTTCAGATTAATGTCCATCACCCGGTCAAGACTCTCTTCGGAAACATCCAGTATGTTCTCCTGCTTTGCGGAACCCACACCTGCGTTATTGATCAATGCGTCGATACGTCCAAAATGATCGACCACAGAAGAAATAAGCCTCTCCCGGTCTTCCTGCCTGGACATATCAGCCCTGATATACAGAAGGTCTGTTTTGTCCTTTACTGTCTTCAGACGTTCAGCAGCACGCTCTTCGGACATTGTTCCGCAAGCCGCAACAGCAAATCCGTCGGCTGCAAGCTGTTGTGCTATGGCATTACCGATCCCTCTTGTAGCGCCTGTGATCACAGCTACTTTTCTTTTTTCCAAAATCGAATATCCTCCTGACTGTGTTTAAATCTTCATCACTGTTTTCTTAGAAGCTGTGAAAAAATCACTTGTACAGCTGACCTGTCTGATCATCTGTCTGTACCTGTTTTATATTCACAGTTCTTTCATTTCTGCTCCGAGCATAATATTGTATAATCGCAGAACATTTTAAGTATTCTTTGTGTATACAATCTGAATTCTAATATTATTATAGCAGAAAATCAAAGTCTGTCAAGAAATTTTATGAATTTCTACCTGAAATCTAAAGAATCCGATCATCAAAATGTGAATTCTGCTAAACAAATCAGAACTATTACTGAATTCCTATCCGTACAAGAGTATAATTCCCCCAGGTCAGATATTTAAACATAACAAAGAGTTTCGCTTGCGAAACTCGCGCCTGCGGCGGTTTTTTATTCTATAGGAAACTTCTCCGAATTTTCCTATAGAATAAAAAACCGCCGGCCGCTGAATGCGGTCCGACGGAAAAATCACACTTTAGTTCCGCGGTATCAGAACAGATTTCCTTCTTCGTCAAACACAAACGGTTCCGGATTTCCTAAAACACGGACTCCCGAAGTATTCCGCGCCTCTTCCTCCATTGCCTCAGAAACCCAGATCTCACTTAAAGACAGCGTATCCCTGATACGTACCAGACGGATATTCTTCTTATCAAATCCAGCCGCCGTTTTGATTCCCGTCTGGATAGCAAGCCTTTGATTTGCCATGACCAGCGGAATACGTACAGCCGCAGTCAAAGTGGCGGTAAGGGCATTCGGATATGTAGCTTCAGGATCAAATTTTTCAAAAAGCCTTCGTGTCGTCACATCCGCAACCCCTATCCCATTTGCATTTCCATGCGTCTCTTCTGTCAGATCCAGCACCACCAGCTTGTCCGGTCTGGGCGGACCGCTGGCATAGGGACTGGCAAAACAGCCGGTAATGTGCGGATCCATGCCAAGTCCGCTGATATTTTTCCCCATCCGGTCCACCACCAGAACATCCATGTCGGGAAGCAGGATACGAGGCATCCGTTTTTTCGCCCGAAGCAGTAGGCCCGGTTCTCTTTTTTCAAAATCCTCAGGTCTCACGGCATGGATCTCACAGGTATCATCAAACGCATTTTCAATCATGGCTACCCCAAAAAGTATCCTGGCATTCTTCAGTATGGCGCTGCCGTATTTACGGATATTCTCAGCGATCTTCGCATATCCCTCCTGATGGCACACCTCTGCGCCGGCCTGCTTGGCCAGTCCGATTGCCATCAATTTCATCAGGCCGCTTTCCACGCTTCCGGTAAAGGACGTATGGGCTTTGATACGGTTCACGACGATAATTCCATCTGCCTGGGCCGCAAACGCGTCAATCTGCACAGGATGCCCGTCAAACGTGGCGCCGATCTTCCTCACTTCCATTGAGGAGCGTATCGGGCAGGACAAATATCCTTCCGTAATCCCCAGAGAGGCCAGCACCTCCAGCTGTCCCTGCGCAGTGGCGCCGCCATGGCTGCCCATGGCTGGTATCACAAAAGGTTCTGCTCCTTTTTCCTTGAGGATACGCACGATAGTACGAAGGATCAGGGCAATATTCGAGATCCCCCTGCTGCCTGCAGTCACAGCCACCGACATTCCCGGACGGATGGAATCCAGTACATTCCTATCAGAAATCGCGCTTCTCACACCGCCCTCTATATCTGCAATCGCTGTCCGGTCAAAATGCTGCTCGATCCGAACCATTCTGGGAAGGGGCACTTTTTGTGCCAGGTCTTCTACAACACTCATATCCATCTCACATCCTTATCTTCAGTCTATAATCACAATATGAAGCTGTTCCGCGATTTCCCTTGCCTTTTCCATGCTGGGCTCTGCTGCTTTTAAGATCAGACGCGCGCCGCCGCTGTTGATCGACTCTACCATGGAATTTCCTTCCGTGGCTTCTATTGTGACACGCTGCACGGAGTGTTCCGGAATTTCCAGAATTTCTACTTCCACCCCTTTTCTGCGGGCCACATCCAGACTGTTCTTATATGCCTGGGCATTGCTTGTGCCATGTCCTTCAATGGCTGCCATGAGGATACCGGGAACATTGATCGCACGCCGGGCAAACATTTCCGAATACAGTTCTATCTTAACCTTTTTGACCTCTCCTTTTGCCAGGAAATGGGCGATACGCGCGCAGTTCGTAGGAGAACCTACTCCCAGGCTGCTGCCTCCCACCACTGCTTCTCCAAACGGTTCCGTGATCGGATTCGCTTTTTCCGCCAGACGGCGGCTTTCTTCTCCAGCCTTTTCAATCAGCGCCTGCTGCCTCTTTCGCTCCTCCTGCTTGATCTCCTCAGAAATATATGCATCCACCTTTTCATCGTGTTTGAAGAAAGGCTCCATATATTCAATTGTTACCGGGACGATATGTTTTGCAGACGCAAGATGGCATTGAGCCGCCATCGCGATCATAACATCCACAGGAACATTCACCGGTATGGACGTATACATTGCAAGCTGGCTGGCAAGCCGCGCGATCAGGATTCCGCCTCCAATGTGGGTCGCGCACAGTCCGGGTACCAGCACCCTGGGCGTACAGGGTACGCTGATGGTCGGTGAAAGCGCCAGCACCATCGCGGCTTCCATTTGGGCAGGCGTCCCTCCCGCAAGCTCTACAAATGCCGCGGCTGTCGCCGCCGCGCCGGCCCCAAAGCCTTCCATATTGCAGCCGGTCGTTTCCTTTCCTATACGGAATTCCCCGCCTGTTTTCAGAATGATTGCCATAATTCGGGTAATCAGCGCCGCATCCTCGCAGTCCTCCTTCAGTGCTTTGATCAATCCGGTATAGGGACAGGAATCCCCTGTACCCGCACAGGGACGCAGACCAATCGAATGATTGCCTACCTGCGCGGCCAATGTATATGCCACGATCTTATTCACAAAAGAGTCTTCCAAGATCATCGGACCGCCTTCCTTTGTCAGATCCTGTCCCACTGTGCCAAGCAGGAAACTTTTCCCCTCCCTGGCACCAATCTCTGCCGCACGCAGATTATGTTCAAAAGCCTCCTCCATGCCTGCCGCGATCTCTTCCAGGCTTCGGCCCGCAGCGTCACATGCCTCGGCCAGGATCACTTCGCCAACGGATTTTCCTGCCTCAGCAGCTACGGCAATACATTCACCTATCGTCATGCGGCCATATTTATATTCCTTCTGAGCTGCAATTTCTGCTATTGTCATGATGCGTCCTCCTTTATTATTTCACTTCAATGTCCATTAATTCTTCCCATATTTTAAGGAGGGCCGTAATATCCTGACGCCCATACCCCTTTGCCCTGGCCGTCTCAAACATCTGGACAGCCGTACTTCCCATCGGTATCGGCATCTTAAGCTGTTTTGCGGTATCCACCGCAAGCCCAAGATCCTTATGCTCCAGATCTACAGCAAATCCGCCTTCAAATTTACGCTTTTTGATAAAATCAGGAATCTTATTTTCTATGATAAAACTACGCCCGGAGCTCACTCCGATGATCTCATGCATCGTATCAATGTCTAATCCTATTTTTGCCCCCAGCACCAGCGCCTCAGCCGCAGCCGCCATATTGCAGCCGAGCAGGTAGTTATTGACCATCTTGATACCGGAGCCCGTTCCGGTTCCTCCCACATGATAGATCTTCTTGCCGATTGACTGGAGCACAGGCAAAATTGCGGCAAATCCCTCATCACTGCCTCCTGCCATTACGGTCAGCGTACCTTGCCGCGCGCCGCCCACGCCGCCGCTTACCGGACAGTCCAGATACTCGATGCCGTGTTCGGCAGTCAGCCTGGCATGGGCTCTCGCAGATTCCGGTGAGATACTGCTGAGGTCAATAAAATATGGAAAGCCAGGGTTCCTGACTGACAATATTTCTTTGAGTACCCCTGATACAATCGACGCATTCGGCAGCGAACACAGCACCATATCCACTCCCTCCACGGTCTCTGCCGCATTTCTGCATATTTCCGCGCCGCTCATCCGCGCCTCCTGGATCGCTTTCTCCACAAGGTCAAATGCTTTTACTTCATAGTGGTTCAAAAGCAGCCTGCGGCAGATCGGCAGGCCCATAGCTCCCAGTCCTATCATTCCTAATTTCATGGCATGTATCCTCCTTTTCGTTTTATGTTCTTATAGAATTTCCCTATGGAATTGAACAAAGAGTTTCGCTTGCGAAACTCGCGCCTGCGGCGGTCGCATTGCGGCATCTACCTCATACGCCGCAGTGCGCATCCCCCGGAGGGTTTTTGTTCTATAAGGAAAATTCGGAGAAGTTTCCTATACAAAAAAGCCCCGCAGCAATTACGCTACGAGGCATGATAAGCCGGACATAAAAAACACTGTAACCCCACCGCTCCCACAAACAGCGGCGCACTTCTAACTTAAAAAGCTTTTCTCATGTGCTGCGCCCTCATCTTAGCAGGCAGTGGTTTACTGTATTCAAGTATCGTCCGTTCTTTCACCTGGTTTAAGTGTTCTTTCAACAACTCCTGTGCACGTTCTACATCCCGCTCCCGCATGGCTTTGACAATGTTCAGGTGCGTTCCCTTTGATTTGTCAAAATGCTCCGGGTCCCGGGCAGAGATACGGTTTACGATCGCAAATTGTGCATCCAGCATCTTATAAAACTTCTCCAGACGCAGATTCCCTCCATAGGATATAATCGAAGAATGTAAAAGACGGTTCGCGTCATAATACTGCTGCTCGTCCGAATCCTCATCCAGATTTTCAAAAGCATTCTCGAGCTCCTGGAGCATACCATCATCCATATACATACAAGCCAATGGCAGAGAATGGAGTTCAAACATGATTCGCAGTTCAAAAATCTCTTCCAAATCCCTGACCGTGATATCCGTTACAAAGGTTCCTCTGCCCAGATAATGGGAAACGAGCCCTTCTCCCTCCATCCGCTTGAGCGCCTCTCTCACAGGTGAACGGCTCAGACCAAGCGCCTTACCTAATTCAAGCTCTGCAATCGGCGAACCCAGCGGAATATCCCCTGAAAGAATGCCCTTATATAAATAATCATACACCTTGTCAACTGCCGCTGACCCCTTACTACCCACGTAATCGCCTCCGAACCGCACATAAACTCCAAATATTTATGTTGCTTTTTTGTTATTAATTATATCATAGTGCTGCTGATATTTGCAATTGTAAAATGAGATTCCGTACAGACGCAGGTAAGGAAGGAAACACTTAAACTTTCATATGCCGCGTACGTATTACTATTCTTCCGTACAATGAAGAGAATCAAAGACCTTTTGATATCCGTAAATATCAAACAGAGATTCTCCTGCGTATAGACGTTTCATCACCTCCGCCTCTTTTGCCGTCCTGGAATTGGCTGCATCCAGGACATCTTCTGCCTCGTCAAGAGGTACTACCACCACACCGTCCGCATCTGCCACAACTACATCTCCCGGATTCACAATCACGCCTCCGCAGCTGACCGGATGGTTGATCGTTCCCAGAGTTGCTTTGGCCGTGCCGCTTATACAGATCTGAGCGGAAAATACCGGCAGGCCAAGACGTATGATTTCCTGGCTGTCACGTACCGCACAATTCAAGATCAGCCCTGCCAGTCCTTTTGTCACACACTCAACTGCCAATACTTCGCCGAATGGACCATTTGCTACCGCGTTGCCCATATCCGCGACAATCACATCCCCTTTCCGCGCCATGCTGATGGCCTTAATGAGCATCAGATTGTCGCCGGTATGGCACCTTACCGTAAGAGCCCTTCCGGCAAGGCGCATCGCTCTTTCAATTGGCTTGATCTCCGGATCCATTGCGTTCCTGCGGCCCATAGCCTCATGGACAGTGGCAGACGCCTGATCTTGGTACCTGGCAAGCAGCTCGTCGCTGCATCTCGGGATTGTTTTGACCACATTTACCATAATCCATACCACATCCTTAAAAAAATTTACGTAGCCATTTTGTATATTTATTGTCGACTCGTTGTAATCATTATATCTTTTCGGATTCCTCTTGTCAATAATTTATGTATATTTTTTGGATACAAATTGTATAATTTATGTTTTTATCTTTAATTTATCCCTGTTTTTTCCATCCCTCCATAGAAATTTTCCCCATCCTCTGTTATAATGAATTGCGCCGACGCGCAAGCAGGTCATCCATTTCCCGGAGGAAATCGGTGACAGATCACACTTCACCTATACCATATAAAAACGGAGGACAACACCATGAAATTTACTTTTGCCCACAACAATCTGAACGTATACGACCTGCAGAAGTCCCTGGATTTCTACAAGGAAGCCTTAGGGCTCACCGTACAGCGTACCAAGGACGCCGACGACGGCAGCTTCACCCTCGCCTTTTTAGGCGACCAGACCACGCCCCATCTGCTGGAGCTGACCTGGCTCCGTGACATGAACCGCCCCTACGAGCTGGGCGACAATGAGATCCACCTGGCCTTCACGGTAGACGATTTTGACGCCGCCCTCGCCAAACACCGGGAGATGGGCTGCGTCTGCTTCGAAAACGCCGACATGGGAGTCTATTTTATCGAAGATCCCGACGGCTACTGGCTGGAGATCATCCCCGCAGAGTAGCCGCCGGCAAACTGCATACTGCGGCCGAACAAAAGTGTGCGTCTTAACGCACACTCACGCCGAAGCGCAGAACAAAAAACGCTCATGCAGATGACCGGCAAATCTACTGTCCTGCATGGGCGTTCCCATTCATGTTTCTCATATAATATTCATTTTTCTGCTTCTCCTCAGACATTTTTCAAACAGTATTTCCATGGACTAAATCCCTGCTCTTCTGCAGATACATCCTCCTGTAATAAGCCCCCACCAGTATCACACAAGCTCCCGTCCAGGCCAATATCTCCGCGTAAAAGATCCCTTCCTGCCCCAGAAGCCCCGGTAGCAGCATCGCCGCCGACACACGCATGACAAATTCCGCGATCCCGGACACCATGGGGATGATCGTATCCCCCAGCCCCTGCAGCGCGCACCGGTATACATGCAGCGCATACAGGATCACTAAAAACACGCTCATGATCATCAGATAATGATGGGCAATCCCGAGCACCTGCTCCGCCTGGGATTTTTCCGCGGAAATAAACATGGACAGCATATCCTTCCCCCACAGAAACATAGCCCCCGAAATCAGCAGCGACGTGGCAAACGCCATCACGATCCCGCTGCGCATCCCTCTCTGAATCCGGCGGATATCCCCGGCCCCCCGGTTCTGGGCCACATAGGTTGTGATCGCGTATCCGTAGGAAATGGCCGCCGTTTCCAGCACACCGTACAATTTATTGGTGGCCGTAAATCCCGCCACAAACAAAAATCCAAATCCGTTGATCACCGACTGCAGCACCATCCCGCCGATACTGATGACCGCATTCTGAAACATCACCGGGATTCCCAGCCACAGCAGCTTCCTCACCAGCACAAGATCCGGTTCAAAATCCGACCGTCTCAGCCGCAGCAGCGAGATCTTCCGGATCACCAGGCTACAGTACACGCAGGAGACTCCCTGGGCGATCAGCGTTGCGGCCGCAGCCCCTGCGATCCCCCAGTGAAATACCATGACAAACAGCAGATCCAGCCCAATATTGGTACACGCCGCAGCCACCATGGCCACCAACGGGGACCGTCCGTCCCCCAGCGCCCGGAGCAGGGATGCCTCCAGATTGTACAGAAGGATGATCCCGATTCCGCCGAACATGATCCGCAGATACATAAGCGCCCCGCCGAAGATATTTTCCGGGGTTCTCAAAAGCCGTAACACCGGCGCCGCAGCCGCCTCCCCTGCCGCCGTCAGCAAAACTACCGACACCGCAGCCAGAAGCAGAGCGTTTCCCACCGATTTTCTGAGAGACTCCTCATTTTTCGCCCCGTAAAACTGGGCAAACAAGATGGAAAAGCCCTGCGTCATCCCGGACGCCAGCCACATGAACAGCCAGTTCAACCAGTCCGACGCCCCGATGGAAGCCAGCGCCTGCACGCCCACGCCCTGCCCCACAATCACCGTATCCACGACGGTATAAAGCTGCTGAAAAATATTCCCCAGCATCAAAGGCATGGAAAACCCAAACAGCAGCCTGATTGGACTCCCCTTCGTCATATCTTTTGTCGCCTGCATCACAATCCCCGTTCCTTTCTATATATACAAACGCCCCAAAGCTATACCGTCCATTCTAAATCATATTCCCCCTTTCGTCAATACGCCAATACTCTCAAACCTTTTACAATATGTTTACATCTCCAAATTGAAAATCCCCCTCAATTGTTATAAAATAATCCTATATCCACACATCCCAAGGAGGCGTCAGTATGAATACCATCACCCGAAAATCCCATACAAAAACCCTGCTCTTTCTCGTCATCCTGCTGTCCGTTTTTCTCATAGCCGCGGGAGCCATCCTGGCCCGGACGATTCTCGGCGCCGCTTTTCACACGGCTCCCCCCGCATTCTGCACACATGCCCCCGAACTGACCGAGGCAGCCGGCGGTTTCTCCCTCCCGGACTACTACATCACCAACAAGGTCACCGCTCTGAACAGATACTACATAGACGACCAGTCCGACCTCTGGGGCTACGGCAGCAATGAATACGGCCAGCTCGGAAACGGCATGGTCCTGGAGCCGGGTGAAACTACCGGCGCCCCCGTGAAAATCGCCTCCGGCGTGGTATCCGTGGACTGCTCCGTAAACGGCTATTTCTGCATCTATCTGACTGCGGACGGCGAATTGTACGGCATGGGCTCCAACATGCTGGGACTGCTGGGCCAGGATTTCGACAGTACGAATTACTACTGCCGGCACGACAACAAAGTGACCAGCCCCGTCCTCCTGATGGACCAGGTTGCCTATGCACAGGCCGGCATGGAATCCATCACAGCATTGAAAAAAGACGGCAGCGTATGGTGGTGGGGCCAGTACATGAGTACCTATGGGACAACGGTTTCTGACTCAGAAGATTTCGAAAAAACAACCGAGGACGAATCCAATCCCTGCAAAATGCTGTACAACTCTCCCCGCAAAATCCTGGACAACTGCGTCTATGCAGCCACCGGTGACTGGACCGGCGCCGCCATCAGCGAAAACGGCGACCTGTACACATGGGGATTCAATATTTTCGGCGAATGCGGAACTCCCGTTACCGAAGACGACTTCATCCGTACCCCCTGCAAGGTTCTCGAAGACGTGGCGATGGTCTGGCCGGAGCAAATTGAAGTGAACAGCCCTCTGGAAGAAATACCGGAACAAATGCTTTACGAGACCGTTTATCATTTCAACACATTTGTCCGGTTAAAAGACGGAACCATCCTGGCCGCCGGACGCAGGCTCGGTGATCAGGAAAAAACCATTTCCCTGACAGGAGATCTGATCGCAGAATCCAGCCATACCTATTCAGACACCTTTGTTCCTGTGGAGATTCGAAAATATTCCGCCGAAAATATAAAAAATCTGATCCGCAGGATTGAAATCGGGACCGACAGAGAAGCGGTTGAGCAATACCTTACAGCCAACGGAATCCAATATTTCTATATAACGAATTATAGCGAAGACACAAGAGAACACACTGAAAATCCATATGAAATGCGCACTGAGGATCAAACCTATTTTTTCTATTTTGATTCTGAAAATAAACTGACAGAAAAAGGAACCAATCTCCATGCCCTGTAAAATACTTGTAATCGAAGACGAAGAACATATCAACGAGCTGATCTGCATCAACCTGGAAACCGCAGGCTACGAACCCGTCCCCTTTTTCGACGGCGCCGCTCTTTTCAGCCATCTCCAGGAGATCCCCGCCCCGTCCTACGACCTGGCGCTCCTGGACGTGATGCTCCCCGGAAAGGACGGCTTTGAACTCCTTCCCGAACTGCAGGCTCAGCAGATTCCGGTCATTTTCCTGACTGCCAGGGGAGACCTCCACAGCAAGGTCAAGGGTCTCACCGACGGCGCCGAGGACTACATTGTCAAGCCCTTCGAAATGCTGGAGCTTCTGGTAAGGGTGGAAAAGGTGTTAAGCCGTTTCCAGAAAAAAGTTGAGGAATGCTACCGTATACGGGATGTGGAAATCTTCCCGAAGGAGCGGATTGTGCAGAAAGCCGGAACCGTCATCCCTTTCAAGCCCATGGAGTTTGACTGCCTGCTGCTCCTGGTCCGGTATAAAAATATCGCCCTCAGCCGGGAGCAGCTCCTGCAAATGCTCTGGGGCGTGGAATTTGACGGCGAGACCCGAACCATCGACGTCCACGTCGGAAGGATTCGGAAAAAGCTGGGCTTCCAGGATGTCATAAAGACCGTCCCCCGTATCGGATACCGCCTGGAAGACCGCCCGGAGGAGGAAATGCCATCCCCGGCGGCCAGTCACATGACAGACCAGGCAGCAGCCCAGTCAACGGATACCTCGGAGGAATCATCATGAAGCTGAAAACAAAAATCACCCTCACCTCGGTGTGCCTGCTTCTTCTCCTGTCCCAGGCTTTTTCCATCTGGAACCTGTCCAGAACCCAGGAGCAGATCATTGAGAATATCCGCAGCTACGAATACGACAGGCTGTCGTCGGATGTATGGCGTTTCAACAAAGCCCTGGCAGCGATGGAGTTTCACGATATCCGCAGCGCAAAGTATGCTGCCCGGACCACATTCTCCTCCGGCTATAGTGAAAATGCCGTCCTCTACTATGACAATGAAGAACTGTACAATCTCAGTCCCTATCTGTTCGACATGACAGAGCTGGCAGACTCTCCAAAGGAGCCGGCGCAGGATATACCCCTCTCTGATTCCGATGAGCCAGTCGTCACGGACCCGCAGCAAAACGTCTTTCTGGAAGAGGCAGGCAGCCGGCGTCTGCTGATTCTTTTTCAGGATCTGGATGTATCAGACACAGATTACTCACCAAATTCACTGGGCACCCTGCGCCTCCTCCACTACCGCGATATCACCTCTGTCTACCAGTCCGGAAGGCTGCTCTTTTTCCAGGGCATGATTGTGGCCCTGCTCTTGTCCATCCTTCTGGCCGTGCTGCTCACCTGCGTTCTCCGGCGGATCCTGGCCCCCTTCTATCTTCTGCGCGACGCGGCAAAAAGGATCGCAGAGGGGGACTATGAGAAGCGTGTAGAGCGTCCGGGAACCGATGAGGTGGGGGAAGTCTCCCAGAGCTTCAACCAGATGGCGGAGCGGATCGAGGAGCACATCCGCGCCCTGACGGAAATGAACGAAACCCAGCGTCAGCTCATCGGCTCCCTTGCCCACGAACTGAAAACTCCCATGACCGGCATCCAAGGCTATGCAGAACTGCTGCAGCGTGTTTCGCTCCCCCCGGTCAAACAGGCCGACGCCCTCCATTATATAGAAGAGGAATGCATCCGTCTCTCCCGCCTTTCCGCAAAAATGCTCCTGCTCACTGACCTGTCCCGGGAAGACACGATTGAGAAGAGCCCCTGCCCGGTATCCTTGCTCTTTTCCCAGGCAAAAGAAGTCACCCATTACCGCCTGAAAGAAAAAGGCATCCGACTGCAGACAGACCTGGAAGAAGATTTTTCTATCCAGGGGGATGTCGACCTTTTGCTCAGCTTCCTCACCAACTTAATCGACAACGCCTGCAAGGCCAGCCCTCCAGGTTCCTCGATCCGCCTGATCGGGACAGTCTCCGGGATCTTTGTACAGGATGAAGGGATCGGCATCCCTCAGGACGAGATCGCCCGGATCACAGAGCCTTTCTATATGGTAAATAAATCCCGCTCCCGCAAACAGGGCGGCGCCGGCCTCGGCCTCTCCCTGTGCCACCAGATCGCCCGTCTCCACGGCGGATGCCTTGAGATCAAAAGCAGTCCGGAAAAAGGAACCCGCATCGGAATGCAGATCGATTGCGGCGGCTAAAGTCACTGTCGATTTCCTCAAATACCGCAAAGCAACGCGGCGAGTCATGAAAAAGCTCTTGCATCCAGGTGGATCTTGATATAACATAGAGGAGGACTACCAATGAAAAAAACAGCCCTGCTGCTTTTTCTCACCGTGCTGTCGGCCTGTATCACTCTCGGCTGCAGCTCTGGCTCGAAAAAGCATATTATCGTACGGGAAAAAAGCGAACTGAATACAGACAGCTACCGCCAAACCTCCGACACACCGGACACCCTTGCCGGTCAGCTCCAGGTTCCGGAAAAGAATCTGTATTCTGGAAAATATATAGATGATCCTTTTCAGCTCATCTGCAGTGCTGAGGTTATCGTCCCTGAGACGGACCAGGTTCCTGTCTTCAAGGTCGGCCAAAAACCCTTTAACCAGACATGGATCGATCAGGTCACAGATGTCTTCTTTGGGAATCATCCCGTGTATGACTACGAAAAATATAACCAGCCCACCAGAGAATGGATTTCCGAAAAGCTCCGTCAACTGAGATCTTATCAGGCAGAAGGCAATCTTGACCCATATGGGTATATTGCCTCCGCGCAGGCAGCGGGCTACGAAAATCCGGAATCCTTTTATAACCTGCAGTCAGAGATCCAGCGATGGGAGCAGATTTACGAAACTTCTCCCGAAGCGGTTGAAAAAGTTGAGGTCATCCCTGGTTTTGGCTCCGGCGCGCCGGATAACTGTTTTTACAGAGAACCATCCGCAGCGGAATCGTCTTCCGCAGAAACGGCCTCTTCGGATGATCCTTTTTTCGGAATTGTTGAAATGGATGGCGGAATTTTCCTGTACAAATTAAAAAGGAGCGGTTCCTTCCACATGGATATCGGCATCGTAAGAGGAGATACAGAGATTTCAGACAAGAAATGGTCCGAATCCTCTTGGTTCCAGCCGTATTGGCTTCAGGATTCTTCTGACGCCCCCAAAGGGAATCTCCCATCCAGGGAGGCTGTAGAAAAACTGGCAGGAATCACCCCTGCTCAGGCCGCCGCAATGACCGATCAGTATATGGAAAAGCTGGGCCTTTCTGATTTTTCTCCAAAGCGCATAGAGCTGAGCCTGAGCAGCCGTTACAACACAGATCCGATCGGATTGGGTTCCGAAGAATACCTTGATTACCAGGATGCCGCCTACCAGATCATCTATACCAGAGATCTCCGTGGATTTCCGATCACGCCTGACAACAGCAATGGCGGTGTTTTGGAATATACGGACGATTCCGGGAGCGCATGGGGTTATGAAAAAGTGGAATTTTATGTAAATCAGGAAGGACTTCAAAAGGCTTCCATCCAAAATCTGTACGAAATACAGAAACCGATGATCGACAATGTAGAACTGATGAGTTTTTCGGATATCACAGAAATATTCTGGAAGATTATGCCGGTCCGTTTTCAAAACAATACAGATAAAATAAATATCAACCGGATCACACTGGGGTATATGAAAATCTATGATCCGGGCCTGAGCAGCACGACAGGACTTCTGGTACCTGTCTGGGATTTTTTCGGAACACGTGAAATATACGATCCTGACACCGGAGAACCCTATGCAATGGCATATCCCACCACCAGCTTTCTGACGATTAATGCCGCTGACGGTACAGTGATCAACCGAAATTACGGATATTAAAATCAGACAGAGCCTTGTTGGCAAGTGCCTGACGTCAAAATTCATATTACAGTGCAGAACAGCCTTCCGCGTTTATCATGCAGGTCAACATCCTGCTCTTGATATATGAACACATATTTTTAGAAGGAGAACAACTCATGAACCCAACGGACACGCCACTCACAGACCATCCGCAGAACACCCCGCAGGAGACTCCGGTGCCCAATTCCCAGGGCAAACCACAGGAGCGTCCCCAGAACCATTTGGAGAGCCGCTCTCAGGCTGATTCAGATGCTTCTCAGGAAATCCAGCAGAATCTTTCCGACGAAAGTTCTCTGCACAGTTCGGCAGATTCCGCACCGAATCCTTCCACGGAGCCTCTACAGAGCAGCTCCACAGATTCCGTGCCGAATCCTTCCACGGAGCCTCTACAGAGCAGCTCCACAGATTCCGCACCGAATCCTTCCACGGAGCCTCTACAGAGCAGCTCTGCGGATTCCCCGCTGAATCCTTCCACGGAACCTCCAAAGAGCAATTCCGCACAGGATTCCCAGCAGCCCCTTGCGCAGGTTTCTTCCCAGGAAGCTGCGCCTTCTGCCGCGGAACCAGCGAAAACGCTGCCATACAAAAAAATCGCCGCATGGACCGCGGCCGTCCTCGCCGCAGTCCTGCTGCTCACATACCTGGGCGTGTCCATCTACTTCCGAAGCCATTACCTTTTTAACACTACGATCAACGGCCAGGATTTTTCCAAGCAAACCGTAGAGGATGCCCGAGCCTTTTTTGCAGGCCAGGCAGACGCCTATGCCTTGAAGATCACAGAAAGCGGCGGCAAGACCGAGGACATCACCGGCAGCGAGATCGATATGTCCTGGAATGACAGCCAGGCTCTGGACCAGATACTAAAAGACCAGAACGCTTTCGCATGGCCGATGGAATATTTCAAAGAAACATCCAAAGAGATCACGTTTGATATCTCCTACGATAAAGCGGCCCTGGAAAAAAAGGTCAGTTCCCTGAAAGCCGTAACCGCGGAACCGATCCAGCCCCAGTCCGCCTACCCGGAATTTGACGGAAATTCCTACGTCATAAAACCGGAAGTATACGGAACCGACCTGGATTCGAAAAAACTGTTAAAGCAGATCCATGAGTCCGTTGCCCGGTTGGATGAAGAGATTGATCTCCAGAAAGAGGGCTTTTACAAAGCCCCGGAATACACCGCCGAATCGCCGAAGCTGAAAGAACTCTGCCAGACTCTGAACCAATACTGCAAGGCAAGCATCACCTACGAAATGGACATTCCCATCGTGGTAGATAAGACATTGATCTCCACCTGGCTGTCCTATGACGCAGATTTTCACGTCACACTGGACGAGGCCGCGATCCGAAACTGGATGACCGAATTTGGCAGACGTTACGACACCGTAGGCACTACCAGGCCGCTCACCACCCCGACCGGTAAAGCCACGGAGGTTTCCGGCGGTACCTACGGCTGGATCATCAATGAAGAGGCGGAATTTCCCGCTCTGGTAAGCAGCATCCGAAACGGCGAGGTCGTGACAAAAGCCCCGGCCTGTGATCAGACCGCTGCCTCCCATGCCCCCCAGGACTGGGGCGGCACATTCGTGGAAGTGGATCTGACTGCCCAGCATATGTGGTATCTGGAAAACGGCACCGTCGTTTTTGAGTCCGACGTGGTCACCGGAAAAAACAGCACACCCACTCCTCCCGGAGTATACAATATCCTGGAAAAGCTGTCCCCCACCGTTTTGGTCGGAAATATAGTCCCGGAAACCAATGAGCCGGAATACCGTACCCCCGTAGATTTCTGGATGCGCGTCACCTGGAGCGGCATCGGCTTCCACGACGCCACCTGGCAGCCCGCGTTCGGAGGAGACGTCTACCTCTGGAACGGCTCCCACGGCTGCATCAACATGCCCTACTACAATGCCCAGGAATTATATTCCATATTGCAGCTCGGGACGCCGGTAGTGGTACATTACTAACTTCACCGATACCGGAAATTAAAATTTCCCCACCTGTACGGTTGCAATCCGAAATCACATTTTTATGCAATTTATTGCAATAAATGCATTTTTTTGATTGAGGCAGCCCCATCAAAGGGACTGCCTCAATTTTTACAAATCCATCATATCATATGCGCATCTCCTACGCTTCCTTAAATCCTTCCCCCACCACTTCATTGGATTCCATGATCACAATAAAGCACTTCGGGTCAATCTCTTTCACCATTTTTCGGATAGAATACATCTGCTTATTGTTGCAGGCGCACATCACCACTTCCTTCTTCGCCCCGGTATAGCTTCCCTTCCCGGTCAGGATCGTAGCGCCCCTGCCGATATATTCATCAATCTTACCTGCAACCTCCTGCCCCTTATCCGTCACGATCAGAGTCATCTTTCCGGAGTCAATACCGTACATGATCTTATCAATGACCACCGTCAGCAGGTAGGAAATGATCAGTCCGTAGATGGTCGCGTCCACATCCCGGAAGATCACCCCGCCCAGCAGTACGATTGCGCAGTCCAAGGCGAACACGATTCGTCCCAGGGAAATATGCGGCTTCTTCACCCGGATCGCCATGGACACAAAATCCATTCCCCCGGTGGATGAGCTGTTCATGAAGATCAGCGCATAGCCCAGCCCCGAAAAAATCCCGGTGCAGATGGCCGCCAGCATCCTTTCCCCGGAATACACCGGAAACAGCGGCACAATATAGTCCGTGATCAGAGAGGTGATAATGACCGAGCGCACCGAACGCACAAAAAACTCCCGCCCCAGCGTCCGATAACATCCAACCGCGATCGGGACATTCAGGAGAATGGTGGCAAGTCCGATCGGCACTCCCCACAGCCGGAACAGTATCAACGCGATACCCGACACCCCGGCCAGCGGGAATTCCGCATTTGCCGCAAAATTATAAATTCCGGCCCCGATCAGAATCCCGCCGAATACATCAATAAAAAGATCGTACCACAGCCTTTTCCAGTCCAGTTTTATCATATCCTCTTTCCTCTCTGTATTCTTCTGAATTGATTCCCAAAAGTCACCCCTTTATGCCCAGACAGTTGCTTCACAAGGTATAGCATTCGCAGATCCGCTGATTTTATCCAAAGAAATTGTCCGAAAAGAGTCTAACCTTCAATCAGAAATTCCTTCTCCCGCAGCATGTCCTCGATCATATCCAGCGTTTTTTCACAGTCCGCCTCGACCACGTGGTAGTGATAATCCGAAGTAATGTTTTTCAGCGGGCTCGATTTTCCCTTTTGGATATCCTGTAGAAATTCCATCACATTTCTCCGGGAGCGGATCCCAAGCTCCGCCTTCATCCGCCCGTACACCCGATGGTTGACCATCACATTGACCACACAGCCGCCCAGATCCACGATGGAGCACAGCTCCTCCTCCATCCGCTCGTCCGTGTGCCGCACCTTGAACGTCCGGTTCACCGTATGGGGAGCATTCAGGAGATACCCGCGGTGTGTAGATATGATATCATATCCCGCGGCGCGGATCAACGCAATATCCTGCACGATCACCTGACGGCTCACCTCACAGCTCTCCGCCAGTGAGCTGCCCGAAACCGGTGTCCTGCTGGTCCTGATTTTTTCTATGATTTTATCCCTGCGCTCTGTTCCCGTCATCATACCCGATTCCTCCTTTCTGCCCCCATCTTCGATTTATCATGGTCCGCTCTTTCATATTCCCTATCATAATCAGCATTACATACCACGGCCGCCTTCCACCCCAGATCTTGTTGTACTAGGAAACAGCATGCAGGTTTTTCAACGAAATGTCAAGTATCGGAGCGGAATGCGTCAGCGCGCCGCTGGAAATATAATCCACTCCCAGAGCCGTCAGCCGCCCGATATTCTCTTTCGTCACGTTTCCGGAGCACTCCGTCTCTGCCCTGCCGTCAATGATACGGATCGCCTCCCGCATTTCCTCCGCAGACATGTTATCCAGCATGATGATGTCAGCCCCGGCTTCCACCGCCTCCTTCACCATATCCAGATTCTCCACCTCCACTTCGATCTTCCGCACAAACGGCGCATACTCCTTTGCCATCCGGACCGCCTTTGTCACGCTTCCTGCTGCCCCGATGTGATTATCCTTGAGAAGCACCCCGTCAGAAAGGTTGTACCGATGGTTATAGCCGCCTCCCACCCGGACCGCGTATTTCTCAAAAATCCGCATATTCGGCGTGGTCTTCCTCGTATCCAGAAGTTTCGTTTTGCTGCCCGCAAGCAGATCCGCCACCGAACGGGTATAGGTGGCAATGCCGCTCATCCGCTGCAGGTAATTCAGCGCCACACGCTCACCGGAGAGCAGGACACGGATGTCGCCGATCACCTTTCCCAACAGTTCTCCGGCTTTCACCGCATCGCCGTCCTTGCAGAAAAACTCCGCCTTCGTCTCCCCATCCAGCAGCTGAAAAACCCGTTCAAACACCTGCAGCCCGGCAATGACTCCGTCCTGCTTGCAGATCAGCTCCACTTCCCCCTCCACGGCCTCCTTCATCACCGAGTTAGTGGTCACATCCTCACTGGAAATATCCTCCCGCAAAGCCTCCATAATCAAATGATCCATCTGCAATGTTTTCGTAATTTTATTCATCTTTTTTCTCCTCACTTCATTTATTCTATATCATCCGAATCATCCCTGCGCCGGCACTCCATTTCCTCCCGGATCTTCATCGCCGCCCGCTTCGCGAACACCAAGCTTTCCAGCAGGGAATTGCTTGCCAGCCGGTTCGCCCCGTGAACCCCGTTGCAGCTGGTCTCTCCCACCGCAAATAAACGCGGCATAGAGGTCCGGCTGTCCGAATCCACCCACACGCCGCCCATAAAATAATGCTGCGCCGGAACCACCGGAATGCATTCCTTCAATACATCATATCCCTCTTCCAGACACCGCAGGTAAATGTTTGGAAAATGCCGCAGGATCGTCTCTTTCTCAATATGCTCCATGGACAGGTACACAAAATCCGTCCCGTCCTTTTCCATTTGTTCCCGGATCGCGGCGGCCACTACATCCCTGGGAAGCAGTTCATCCACAAACCGTTCTTTCTTCTTATTATACAGCACCGCGCCTTCCCCGCGCACAGATTCCGAGATCAAGAACCGCCTCCCCGGCTTTTTCGAATACAGCGTGGTCGGATGGAACTGCACATAATCCAAATGCTCCAGCCGGATGCCGTGCTTCTTTGAAATTTCAATCGCATCCCCCGTCAAATGCGGAAAATTCGTGGAATGGGTATACTGTCCCCCGATCCCGCCTGTGGCAAATATGGTATAGCCGGCGCGGATCTCTATCTGTTCCCCGCACGTATCCTCTCCCGGAGCTTCTGCCTTCTCCCGCTCTCTGCACGTATCCTCTCCCGGAGCTTCTGCCTTCTCCCGCTCTCTGCATGCATCCTCTCCCGGAGCTTCTGCCTTCTCCCGCTCTCTGCGCGCATCCTCTCCCCGCAAAATACCATCTTCCGCATGACATTCTCTCAGATCCGCAGCTTCCGGATCCATCACCGCCTGCCCGTCGCTCTTTACACGTTCCGCCAGTATCCCGACGCACGCTCCGTTTTCCACGATAATATCCGTCATCGCGGTATACTCGTACAGCATCACATTTTCCAGCCTCTTCACCTGCTCCAGCAGCCTGCTGGTGATCTCTTTTCCGGTAATGTCCTTGTGATACAGGATCCGCGGCTTCGAATGCGCCCCTTCCCGCGTGTAGAGAAATTCCCCATCCTCAGCCTGCTCATGTTCAAATTCTACTCCGAATCCTACCAGCTTGTCAATGACATCTCTCGATCCCCGGATCATAATATCCACGGACTCCTTCCGGTTCTCATAATGTCCGGCCCGCATCGTATCCTCAAAATAGCTGTCATAATCCTCATCATCCCGCAGCACCGAGATTCCCCCCTGTGCCAGAAAGGAATCACTGCTTTCCAGATCCGCTTTCGTGATCATGATGATCTTTTTATCTCCCGGCAGGTTCAGGGCACTGAACAGCCCCGCGGCGCCTGTCCCCACAATTACCACATCAGCTTCCATTTTCATAACTTCTTCTCCTGTTTTGCCAGCTCCAGCATTCTTTCCAGCGGCTTCTTCGACAGCTCCCGCAGCTCCTGATCCACTTCCACTGCGTTTTCCCCGGTTTTCAGCACATGCAGGAGCTTTTCCAGAGTATTCAATTTCATATCCCGGCACATCGGCTCTGTCTTCGTAAAATAAAACTTCTTTCCCGGATTGTCCTTTTCCAGCTTCCACCGCACCCCTTTTTCCGTACAGACGATAAACTCCCTGCCGGCACTCCTGGCGGCATACTGGATGATCCCCGACGTACTGCCTATGTAATCCGACTGTTTCAGCACCTCTTCCCGGCATTCCGGGTGAGACAGGACCTCCGCGTCCGGGTGCATGGCCTTTGCCTCCGCCAGCTCCCGAAGCTGCAGCTCTTCATGGACCGGACAGTACCCTTCATTGAATACAAAATGCTTCTCTGGCACCTGCTCCGCCACATAATGGGCCAGATTCTTATCCGGAATGAAAAAAATGTTCCGGTTCGGCAGGGCCTTCACGATCTCCACCGCATTTGCCGAGGTCACGCATACGTCAGAATATTTCTTCAATTCCGCCGTGGAATTGATATAGCATACCACCGCCAGATCCTCATACTTCTCCCGCATCCGCCGGATCGTCCCGGCGTCCGCCATATGCGCCATCGGACAGTCCGCGCGCAGATCCGGCATCAGCACCGTTTTCCCCGGATTCAATATTTTCGCGCTCTCCCCCATAAAAGACACTCCGCAGAACACGATCGTCTGCTCCGCAAGCCCCACGGCCACCCTGCTCAGATAAAAGGAATCCCCCACATAGTCCGCAACCGCCTGCACCTCAGGCTCCGCGTAATAGTGGGCGAGGATGACCGCATCCTTTTCCTTTTTCAGCCTGTTGATTTCCTCTGTCAATGTCATCTTCCATTTCCTCCAATGCTTCATTCACTACCGCAAACAGCAATCATTATAGCACATAGTTTTACATATGACAAGACAGTTGAATTTACATTAAATACACATTTTTTACCATCGCAGAATCCATATATCTGTACCACGAAGTTCCCACTAAATAAAAATATGCAGCCGTCCCGCAAGTTACTGCCAAACAGCTGCATACTTTATGTTTCCTTTTTTCACTGATAAAAAAATCTGTCCTTCCCGCCGCAGAGATGCTCCTGGCAAAAGCAGAGTGGATTCCCCGTCTCTGCTCTGCTGACTCCTGATCACGGACGGAGTATCTCCAGAATCCTGTCCTGCAGCTCTTCCGCCCCGATTCCCGTAATAAACGGCATCCCGCTGACCAGCGGCACACCATATTCTTTCTTTGCCCTGGCAGTCGTCACGATCAGAACCGTACCCTCCAGGTTCTCTTCCACCTCTGATATCCTCATCTGGCAGATCTCCGCCTCAATCCCGTACTGCCGGCACAGCTCCTCCACCTTTTTTGCCGCGATCGTCGAAGTCGCCACTGCTCCGCCGCAGGCTACGATTATTTTTTTCTTCATACCGAAAACCTCCCGCATAATTACCCTTTTGCGCTGATCATCATCTTCACATTCGGAACTGAAATTTAACCGGCCGGCTTACAGATTCTCTCCATAAGCCGGCCGATGATTTCATCTCGCCTGAACGTCACCAGAAATGATACCCTTTTGCCGCCTGCGCAATACTCACCGCAAATTTCATTTGCCGTGAGTATAATTGTCAAAATACCCCTGCACCAGAATCACCGGAGTCCCCTTGTCCCCCGACCCGCTGGTCAGGTCGCAGAGCGAGCCGATCAAATCCGTGATCCTCCGCGGAGTCGTCCCCTGGGATACCATATCTCCCACCAGATTCTCCTTTTTCTCCTGGATCCTCTTTGAGATCGCATCCTGCAGCTCTTTTCCCGACAGCTCCTTAAAGTCATTGTCCGCCAGATATTTCAGCTTCAATTCATTCGGCGTGCCTTCCAGCCCCTTCGTGTTGGCTACCGATACACACGGATCCGCCAGTTCCCAGATCTTGCCTACCGGATCCTTGAACGCGCCATCCCCATATACCATGACTTCCACATGCTTCCCTGTCTTTTCCAGGATCTGCTTCTGAACCTCTTCCACCAGACCCGTACACTCTCTCGGGAACAGCTTGACCGATTCCTCCGTGGATTTATTCGAACCCAGCAGCCCGAAACGCTCGTTGCATCCGCTGCCGTCCACCGGGCTTGTCAAAATGTCGTCCATCCCAAGCACCACCTCTGCGCCCGCAGATTTCAAGATCCGCTTCGTCCTTGCCCGGGTATGGATGTCGCAGGCCAGCACATGCTTCGTATACTTCAGGATCTCCCGCGGATTATTTGCAAAGATCACCTCTGCCTCCGCTCCCTGCTCCCGGATCAGCTCACTGTAATAAGCCACATAATCCACGCCTGTGAAGCGGTGCTTATTCTCGCCGAACAGTTCTCTGTAACGCGCCACATCCAGCACGTCGCTGTAGGGGTTGATCCCTGCCTCATCCACCTGGTCCAGAGAGACCAGTTCATTTCCCACTTCATCGCTTGGGTAGCTCAGCATCAGCACGATCTTCTTCGCGCCTCTTGCGATCCCTTTCAGACACACGGAAAACCGGTTGCGGGACAGGATCGGGAAGATCACTCCCACGGTCTCTCCTCCCAGCTTTTCTCTCACGTCCTTCGCGATCGCGTCAATCGACGCATAATTTCCCTGCGCCCTTGCCACGATGGACTCTGTTGCCGCGATCACATCCCTGTCATGAAGGGAAAAGCCTTCGCTTTCCGCTGCTTCCAGCACGCTCGTTACAATAATATCCGCCAGATGGTCGCCTTCCCTGATGATCGGGCATCGGATTCCTCTTGAAACAGTACCTACTTTTCTTTCCATGTTCCATTCCCCTTGTATAATAAATGTAATCAGATCTGCCCAGTCAAGCCGCACACCGGCTGCCGTAAACAGCCGATCGGCATGCCTCACACACCGCTCCTGAACAGGTGCTCATGATCCTATATCCTTACTTTATCATACCTGCCGGGATTTCACAATCCACTTTTTATAAAATTCGCGTCAGGCCAGGTGCAGTCTCCGTCTTCCATGCCCTCTCATCTGATATGTGACAAATTCCACATGCCTGTCCATCCAGCCGTCCATGCGTCCGATCACCTTCCCCATGGTCAGCGCGCTAAGCAACGTCCCGATCCCAAGTCCGCTGATCCCGCCAAGGCACACAAGGGTCAGCACAGCCGTAACGACCACACAGATCAGATCGAAAGAAACCTTAATCCTGGAAAATGCCGTTCCCGTAATATCCGACAATTCCTTTGGAAACAGATCCGTCGGGATGATCGGCATCTTACACCGGTTGGACAGCGCAACCCCCATACAGATGATCAGGTAGCTCGCCGCAAAGTAGAAGACCCGAAATGGAGCTGCCAGCGGAAGCACCTGCATCCATTCCTTGTGTACATCCATCATCAGCCCAAACGCGAATCCCACTCCAAAGCTCAAAAGATACTGCAGAACAAATCTTTTTCTCAGAATCATCAGGCTGAGCACCAGCGCGCTCTGGAAAATGTACGTCCACGTTCCCAGTGAAAATACAGGGAGTACCTCACTCAGCGCATAAGTCATACTGGAGATCGCCGAGATCCCGGTTCCCGAATACAGCATCAGTACCACCCCGAAGCTGTTCATCACAATAATGACCGGAAGAACCAGTTCCCCTCTGACCATTGTTTTCTTTGTATCCATTAGATATCCCTCCATCTTTCATATCGTCACTGAACTTTCAGATTTCTTCTGTTCGTTTCTGCACATACTAAGTTATCACACATCCATATATAAAACAAATGAATAATTTCTATTTATTCATAGACAACATCTATGGATTGGTTTATACTATGTAAAACGAACGATAAATGAAAAGAGGGATTTCTATGAACCTGTACCAGTTAAGATATTTCGCAGAGCTCGCCCAGGAGCAGCACTATACCAATGCCGCCCAGCACCTGAATATCTCCCAGCCCAGCTTAAGCCACGCCATTTCACAATTGGAGGAAGAGCTTGGAGTACAGCTGTTTGAAAAAGCCGGGAGAGGGACCAGGCTGACCGGATACGGACAGGAATTTCTGCAATGCGTCACACGTTCCCTGTCCATCCTGGACAATGGCATTGAAAATATGCATCGCTACGCAAAAGGCGAGGGACTGATCCGCCTGGGCTTTCTCACCCAGCTGGGCGTCCAGTTCATCCCCAGACTGGCCTCCCGTTTTCTCTCCCTGAACTCAGACTGCAAGATCGATTTTACCTTCCACGGAGACCGGACACCGGAGCTCTTAGATGGCCTGAGACTTCGAAAATATGACCTGATCTTCTGCGTGCGCCCTGTAGAATCCGACAACCTCTCCTGCGTCCCCATCGACCGCCAGGAGCTTGTCCTGATCGTGCCGAAGGACCATCCGCTGGCAGAAAACAAGTCCGTTTCCCTGGAGGACACACTGCAGTACCCTTACATTTATTTCAATAATAAAACCGGACTGCGTTTCGTGATCGACGAACTGTTCGAAGCAGTCGGCCGCCGCCCGGAGATTGCCTACGAAACGGACGAGGAGCAGATCATCTTCGGCCTTGTCGCTTACGGCTTCGGGATTGCCGTCACCCCTTACCGTGAGATCCTCTTAAAGCTGAATGTAAAGATCCTCCCCATCGTCCGCCCCGCCTGGGAAGGCAACATTTACATGGTCTCCAACAAGCAGGTATACCTGACTCCCGCAGTCACGAACTTCCGGGACTTTATACTCCGGCAGCTTCTCGAACAGCAGGAGTCACCGTGGCCTCGTAATCTTAATACACCACAGCCCCAAACGGCATCAATGCCAGCTTCGCCAGTTTAAAGTGCTGCAGCCCAAATGGAATCCCGATCACCGTAATGCACATCACCCCTCCGATCACCAGATGTTCCAGAGCCAGCGGAAGCCCCGAAATCAGAAGCCATATCACATTCAATAAAAATGATCCTGCCCCGCCGCCGTACTGCACTTCCTTCCCAAACGGGAAGAAGCTGAGCCGCGCAAACTTAAAGCACTGCAGACCCACCGGAATCCCAACGATCGAAATACACCACAGGCAACCCGCCAGACACCAGCTCAAGCCCGTCACCAGACCGCCGAATACAAACCACAGCAAATTTCCCAAACATCCCATAATCATTCATCCTTTCTTTTGGTTACGATTCACGGCCTGACCGGCCGCTCATAGTAACTTTCTTTTTTCTAAATTATATGCGCTTCTCCATGTTCCGTCATACGATCTGCTTCAATTCCGCCATCAGACTTTCAACATAGCCGATCGCTTCCTCCACTTGTTCCCTGGCCTCCGCGATCCTTTTCTGCACCAGATAATCCGCCACAAGACCGTCAAAGAAAAAGTCCGCAAATGAAAGAAATGTGCTGATCTCCATCCGCAGCTCCATGGGAACGTCCACATCTCCCAGCTCCTTCTGGAACCTCTGCAGATCCCTTTTCGCTGTCTCCATGCAGTTTACCGCGTCTCCCATTCTTGAATGCTTGATCATATCGATGACAACCCCGCCTCCAAGCAGATCGACGATGCCCCATTTTCTCGCGCTTTCCAGTTTTTCCTGTGCTTCTCTCAGGCTTGTAAGAGCCCGTGCGCCCGCGCCCAGCGCTTCTCTGATTTCCTGTTTCCTTTGTTCCTCTGCCATTTCCATTTCCTCACTTTCTTAAGCTTAAACAATCGCAGCCTTTACCAGTCAGCAAGTTGATGCGGCTGTATCCAACAGGATGAAAAAAAGACTCCTATCATGACATCAGCCACAATAAAAGTCTTGCTATCTCATTTGATACGGATATCTCTCGATATCGGTTGACGGTTTCAAACCCACCCGATTCCGGGTGTTCAGCTACTCCCTTTCAATTGCTTGACAAAAATATATCACTCTTTGCCTCCGCTGTCAAGCATCTTAAGAAAACCTTTAGTTTTTCCGTTGCTGTCGCGTTACATGTCACACACTGACCAATCACTACGCTGATTGGTCAGGAGGATGCACATAAAAGCTGGGATTCAGGCCGTCCATTGCCGCAGGCAATTTAAAATGACGGCCTGAGTTACAGGGCACGCCTGGTCAAGGTGTGACCTGTAACGCTGTCGCTTTTCTGCATACAGAGCGGCAGTTCCAGTCCATGTTCCTCCAGCAGCCCCTGATCCGTCAGGATCTCTTCTGTCCGTCCATCCTTCACGATCCGCCCGTCCGACATCAGCACCGTCCGCTCACAGGTATCCAGGATCAGATCCAGATCATGGGACGCAATGATCTTCAAATGCGCAAAGGAATTTAAAATGCGGATCAGATTCCGTCTGTTTCTCGGATCCAGCGCGATCGACGGCTCATCCATCAATATGATATCCGGCGTCATGGACAGGATCGTGGCAATCGAAACCAGCTTCTTCTCACCGCCTGACATCTTATAGATCTGCTTTTCCCGCAGATGCCCGATCCCCGTCACGGCAAGCGCCTGCTCCACTCTTCTTTCCACTTCCGCCTCCGGCAGTCCATAATTCCTCGGCGCAAATGCAATATCCTCATAAGCCGTGTTCATAAAAAGCTGGCTGTCCGAGTCCTGGAACACATACCCGATCTTCGAGCGGATCTGAGCCAGCGTACACTTTTCCACCGGGATTTCCTCAATTCTAATAGAACCTGTAAAATCCAGATTCAGCCCTACCAGCATTTTTAAAAATGTAGACTTCCCCACCCCGTTCGCGCCGATGATACCGATGGAATCCGTCTCTGACGCGTGCAGTGAGATTTCCCGCAGTATTTCCTTTCCCTTCTCATATCCAAACGAAACATTTTCCACATCTATATGTATATGGCTCATCATATCCTCCCTGCCGCTCCCGGAATCCGCCCGCTCAGGAAAACAACATCCCGGCCTGCTCCCGGAATCTTACCGTCCGGAAAACCAGCCCCGGCCTGCTCTCAAAACCACCTGATCAGGAAAACAGCTCCCCGGCCAGAAGAACGACCGGCCATCTCCGCAGCAGCGCGATCACTGCGGCCCAGAACAGCAGATATGCCAGGTCCTTCCCCTGAAACGCCGTCCGCTCCCGCAGATACGCATAGTCTCCCCGATATCCCCGAAGCAGCATACTATCATAAACCTCATTCGCCCGGTCCATGCTCCGCAGAAGGAGCTGTCCCGCGAGGGGCCCCCATGCCTTAAAATGGATCCCCTTCTGGTGGGGTGCCCGCAGCAGATACGCCTGGGTGATGCGGTCCACTTCCTCCAGAAGCACCGTAATATAGCGGTAGGTCAGCATAAACTGCGTCGCCACTGCCTTCGGAATACGCAGCAGCCGGAGCGCATAGCAAAGCCGGTCCACAGAGGTTGTGGCGATCAGCAGATAGGATGCCAGCACACTGAACACCCCTTTCATGATCAGCGTCACCATGGACAGCACTCCCGCGCTGATCCGGATCCCCTCAATGACCACCGCATTTTGGTCCAGAAATGGATTCAGAATCCCCACAAAACAGACCAACGGCAGCACAAGCCGAAGCCGTTTCAGGCTGTCGGCAAAGGATAATTCCGCCAAAAGAAACAGAGCCATCGGATAGACAGCCATCCCGGCAGTCCCTGCCACATCATATTTATGGAAGGATACCACTGCCGAGATATACAAGATCGTCAGCACAAGCTTGACCAGAGGATGAATTCGGTTCACCCACTGGTCCCTTGACGCCAGCATATCCATATGATGTATTTCACAAATTGCGCCGCTGATCCTGTTCATACCCGCATATTCCTTATGATTCCGTACATTTCCTGAAAAATTTAAACAAATAGCATGCTCCCACACAGACGCCTAAGACCGCAGCCGCTCCCGCAATTCCGGAAAATGTGGTGCCCAGTGCCGACTCTGACCCCTGGAATGCATAATCCGGCAGCAGCGATGTAGCTTCCTGCACTGCCCCGGACGCCTCATAGATTCCGCCCTCCGCTTCCAATTCTGCCGAACCGGTCAGTTTCTCAATGGACCATTCCAGTCCGTCCGGATGGGAAGAAGCCGCCAGGGACAGCCCCCCTCCGATCAGCACTGCGGCAGCAGCCAGGATAAGGACCGTCTTTTTGAAGGAAAATCTTCCCCTGTTTTCCTCCTCCGGCGAGCTGCCATAGAGCAGCTCCGGCCTTGCTCCATATACAAACATAAGCACCGCCGCGGTGATCAGCCCCTCCACAAATCCGATTGCCAGATGGATCGGCTGCATCGTCCCCACAAAGACTATAAACGGCAGCTCCGTGATCCCCGAGGCCCATGTTTCCAGACACACACTGAACGCCCCCAGCTGCAGAGTCAGTACACATCCCAGGATCGAGGCCGCCGCGATCTTTGCTCTGGACATCCCGTGCTTCATCAACGGCTTCCAGATCAGAAGCGCTCCCAGAAAGCATCCGTAAAACGCCATATTCCAGACATTACAGCCCAAAACAAGAAGCCCTCCGTCGGCAAATAACAGCCCCTGGATCAGGAGCACCCCGATCATGGTCAAAAAACCCGCATAGGGGCCCAACAGTGCCGATAAAAGCATCCCTCCGCACAAGTGGCCGCTGGATCCCGTTCCCGGAATCGTAAAGTTGATCATCTGGGCCGCGAACACGAAGGCCCCCATCACCCCCATCACCGGAACCTTTTTTGTATCTACATCCAGGCGTACCTTTTTCACTGAATAAGCCGCTGCCGCCGCAGAACAGACGTACATCGTACCTGCCACCGCCGGAGCCGCCAGAGCATCTGCCATATGCATTGCAATCCCTCCCATTTTCGACCATTTTACCGGTTCCTATTCACAGTCAATTCACGCACATGCAAAAAAACAACCGGTACGTTACATTTTACTATATCAGATTACCATATTACAGCAGCAATACAAGCCCCCCTGGGGGTTAATTCGCCGGTGGTTTTCCCGTACTACATTTCAATTGTAACATTGAAACAGCCCCCATTTTATGGTACAATAAGTGAGCGAGTACATGAGGAGCCGCGGAAAAATAACGGACACATCCTGACTTGTCTGTATCCATTATTTTTCTACAGTTCCCAAGATAAAATTGAGGTGGCATGATGCATAGGATACTTGTCGCAGATGACGTGGAGATCAACCGCGAGATACTGCATGATATGCTGATGGAGGATTATATCGTAGAGACAGCGGAGGACGGTACGCAGGCCATCCAAAAGCTGCAGGAATACCGGGGCGGCATCGCGGCCCTTCTTTTAGATCTGCAGATGCCGAATACGGACGGCTACGCGGTCCTGAACTGGATGAACGACCAGAAGTGGATCAACATCATCCCTGTCCTGATCATAAGCAGCGAAAGGGCCGTGGAGGTTGAAAACTATTGCTTTGAAATGGGTGTTTCGGATTTTATCCACAAGCCCTTTAACAGCTCCATTGTAAAAAAGCGGGTAGACAATATCGTAGAACTCTTTACCCGCAAAAACGCAATGGCGCAGACCATCGCCAAGCAGACAAGAGCCCTGGAGGAACAGCGCCAGATCATCCGGCTCCATACCCGCCAGCTGAGAGATACCAAGATCTTTAACGACCTGATGATGCAGTACCGCAGCGCCATCATGGTGATCGAGGCAAAGCTCAAGGTCCTTTACGAAGAATTTGCTCAGGAGTACAACCGGAATCCGTTTGAGTCCATCAAGAGCCGCCTGAAATCTCCGGAAAGCATTTATGAAAAGCTGGACCGGAAAGGATATCCCATCACGGTGGAGAGCATTCGGGAATATCTCACCGATGTGGCCGGTGTCCGTGTGATCTGTTCCTTTCCAGATGATATTTACCGCCTGGCAGATCTGGTGGTTCAGTCCAATGACATCATCCTGGTGCAGAAAAAGGACTACATCAAGGATCCAAAATCCAACGGCTACCGCAGTCTGCATTTGATCCTGGATGTCCCGATTTTTCTGTCCATCGGGAAAGAATACGTAAAGGTGGAAATGCAGTTTCGGACCATTGCCATGGATTTCTGGGCCAGCCTGGAGCACAAGCTGCGATACAAAAAGGATGTGGAAAATACAGAAGAGATCGAGCGGCAGCTCAAGGTCTGCGCCGATTCCATTGATGTCCTGGATTATCAGATGATGCAGATCCGCAACCGGATCGATAAGACGAATACCGCATTGCTCGTGCGGGATCTGTAGCAGCTTTGGATATATAAACAACTGTATGTAAATATCCTGCGCAATCTGTTCAGAAACGGCAGGAAAAAAAGGCTGTCGGGAAATGACTGTTTTCCCGGCGGCCCTTTTTTCTTATATCGCCATCATCTTTTCACTTTCAAATGCCTTTGCGATCACTCCCACAAGCACCGCTCCCAGCGCCAGCGTCACCCCGAGTGTCATCCCATACTGCGCGGCGGTGACCTCCTGGGTCAGGATTCCCTGCAGCGCGATGGATGTATTATAGATCGGAAGCATATAGAACCAGCTCTTGGGCGCGTCTGTTGTAAACATGGTCATGATCCCCAGCACCAGGACCAGCATATACATCGGCGTCACATAAGAGCTCGCCTCCTTGACCGTCTTTGCAAATACAGACACCAGTACAATAATCGCCGAATATAAAAATGCGATGGCCACCAGCAAGAGTGCCAGCATTCCAATCTGCCGCGGGCTCAGCGTCAGGCTGATGCCCAAATCTTCTCCGGACGCCCCGCCCAGCATCTGGGGCATGAATACCACCATGGCCGCCACATACACCACCGACGATGCCCCGGAAATAATCATCAGCGCAAATACCTTTCCCAGCACGATAGAGCTTCGCTTGATCGGGGATACCAGAAGGCTTGCCATCGTCCCTCGCTCCTTCTCTCCCGCAACCATGTCTGTTCCGATTCCCATGGCCCCGGCAAACAGAAGGATTGTCACGAAGTAAGGCAGCATCGTTCCCAGTACCTTTCCCCCGGCCTTCTGGTCATCCTGGATGATCATATCCGGATTGTCCGAATTTACAGTAAATACCGTCAGCTTCTGCATATCGTCCACCCGCTCTGCCAGCAGCGTCTGCCGGTACATTTCCAGCGCCCCGGTGGAGATGGTATCAAATGCCGCCCTGGAATATTCCTCCGACGGATTGTAGTAGGTCTTCACCTGTACGATTTCGTCCCCTTTCTGGTAATTTCCAACCGCTTCCGCAAAATGCTCCGGAAACTCAATCCACAGATCCGCCTCTCCGCCGCGGATCTGATCCCTCAGCTTCTCCCGGTCCTTCACGTCCCGAACCTCACATGCGATCCCGGTCTGCCCCAGAAATCCCTCAAACTCTACAGGCGCATTTTCCACATATACCACCGGCACATGCTTCTCCACATCCTGCTCTGCTTTCTGACTCATATTGCTGACAAGGCTCATCACCACGATCATGATCACGACCGGAAGGATAAATACGGAAAACAGCATTTTCCCGTCCTTGAATACGCGGGCCAGCTCCTTGCCGCAGATCTGTCTGATTCCGTCCATCATAACGCCTCCCCCTTTCTCTCCCTGTAAAGCTCAAAAAACGCGTCCTCCAGATCCTGCGCCCCGGTCTCCTGTAAAATCTCCTCCAGCCTTCCCTCGGCCACCTTCTGTCCGTCGATAATGACGCCGATCCGGTCGCAGATCTTCTCCGCCTCAGACATGATGTGGGTAGAGATGATCACCAGCTTGCCCTCATTTCTCAGCTTTTTCAGGTAATCCGTCACACCTCGCGCCGTCACCACATCCAGCCCGTTGGTGGGCTCGTCAAAGATCACGATGTCCGGGTCATGGACCAGGCATACCGCGATGGACGCCTTCTGTCCCATTCCGGTAGACAGCTCCTTGATCTTTTTATGCGCAAAATCCTTGATCCCAAAATACTCGAACAGCTCTTCCTTCCTGGCCTTCAGCTTCTCCTCCGGCACATGGTGGAGCCTTCCGAAAAAATCAAACATATAGTCCACGGAGAACTGGGAATCCAGCTTGATGTCACCTGTCAGAAACCCGATTTTCTCCCGTACCTGCTCCGGCTCCTTCTGCACCTCGTGCCCGGCAACATAGATCTCCCCCTTCGTGGGACGGATAATGGTGGAAATGCATCGGAGCGTGGTCGTCTTTCCCGCCCCGTTAGGCCCCAGCAGCCCGTAGATCTCCCCCGGCACCGCCCGGAGGCTTAAGTCGTCCACCGCTGTTTTCAGGGGATTGGTCGTCTTGGATTCCTTCATCTGCTTCTTATTCAGCTTGTAGATCTTTGTCAGATTATTGATCTCAATCATGAAATCACCTTCCTTTTACTTATTACTGTTGTATGTTACGATTCAGAACAGCGCGGCACAGACACGTCTGCTTCGCAGATGATCCGCCGCAATGCAGCTTTTGTACATTCCTGCTGTTCCAAATGGTTACATCACCTTGCCATAAATTATTCTTCCAGTGATGAACAGGGCGAAATACAGCATGACCAGCGCCCATACCGTCCAGAAGACTTCCATACTGAAAAATCCGGCAACAAGCATGATCACATATCCTGTAAAGATCAGAATTACCCCTGCCGTATTGTGCGCTTTCAGGTTCAGCTGGACATTCCGCTCGTCATATTCCTGCAGCCGCTTCATCCGAAGCTTCTTCTCATCCTTCAGGAGACTTCTGATCCGCAGAAACCATACGGCGCCTGCCCCCAGGATTCCGCATCCAATCCCCATATACAACCCGGCCAGAAACTCCTTCTCCTCCCCTGACTGCATGAGAATAAGCGACACGGCTATGGATGCGGCTCCCCCAAGCATCAGCACCGGGATAAATTTTTTTCTTCTTTTTAAAGTTTCCCTGTATTCTTCATCTGTATTCACGGGTTCCCATATTGATGATTTGAACAACATACGTTTTCCTCCTCCAAGTCAAATATAAACACATCTTCAATTCCCATCCCAAAGTACTGCGCGATCTTATGCGCAAGAACCAATGATGCCTTGTACCTCCCGTTTTCCAGAGAGATGATCGTCTGCCGCGTCACATCCACCGTATCCGCAAGCTCACTCTGGGTAATGCGCCACTCTTTCCTCAGTTCCTGGATCCTGTTCTTCACTTCGCCCCCCCCTCCAGATTTTTCGGAAATCATGCATCCAAAAAATTGTCAAGTTGACTTTACTCATATAGTATAGTTCACTTTACACTAATTGTCAAGTGCATTTTACAAAAAAAGACTAAAAAAACAGGAAACCATTTCGATTTCCTGTTTCGGCATACCGTATGCGGAAGTGATCAGTTTTTCCAGCGTTTCAGTGTCGGGAACCACTCAAGCATGGCTTTTCTTGCTTCTTCTTCACTCATATCAGGGTTGGCCGCAGCCATATTCGGTACACATGCCTCAATCATTTCTTCCATCGTACCATGAAACGTAAACTCACCCTTTTCAAAACAATACTTACAATATTCCTCATTTCCGCTGCCGTCGGCATTTGTTCCGTACAGCTCATCCGTATCTCCCATGGGCATACCGCAGCACTGACAAAATTTCTGATTTCTTTCATTCATGTCGTTCATTTTCTTTACCTCTTTCTAATGTGTTTAAAGTTTATGTATAGCTGTATGCTATCGTATTTACTTTAACACACATATCCTGACACCTTTTGTCAAGGTTTATAAAAATACATTTACTTTTTCCATTTTGTCTGCTATACCTGTGGTGTGAAAACAAATCGGACAATGTCATTCTGACGGTTCGGCAGTTCTGGCAACTCGCCATATTTCATAGCAATTGCAGCCCATTCACTTGTATTACAAAAGAAAGGAACCCCGATCACCCTGCTTGCCACAGAGTCCTCCACTTATCAGGAAAGCCCGGACGCGCCGCCCAGCTCCCGGATGTCTGATATCTCACTTCTTGTCAATGGTGTTGATTTTTACCATCTTGAATGTCAGATGCACAACGATCAGGATATGGTCATCCGCATGATCGCATATGATCTTCATTTCGCCATGCAGTATACCGCTTTTAAGGATAAAAAGAATGACGGGTTTGTCATATGTGGAAGGAGGCAGACCTTATGACAAAGCCATTGATCGAACTACCCAGCGTACTCCAAAAACGCCTGCGTACTGAGAATGATGCTCTGATTGCTGACCTCGCTGAGAGGGATGCTGTTATCGCTGATAAAAATACGGAACTCGCCCGAACGAGAGAACTGCTGACGCAATATCACATTCCTGTGCCATCATAAGGTTTTATTTTCACACAGGCATACCGATTAAAAATGCAGATAAAAAGTCGCAATCCCCACCATTTAGATTGCGACTTTTTTCTTACCGGTAAATCCTCTATAAATATTATCTGTAACAATTTTTAAATGGATCATAGTTCCTCTGTGCTTCTGATAAAGGCACCTGGCGCGCATTATTGGGATTCATATTTCCGCAATTCGGTTTATTGTGATATTTACTTCCTGTTGCTGATAACCATACCATTCCCTCTACTGGAGCCGCCTGCTGATTCTGTTATTGCGCGATACGTGCCTGCTCGGCTGCAATCCGCGCCTGTTCAATCGCTTCTTTATCTTCAAATTTTAACGTAACCGTATTGCTCGTAACGTCCGAATACTTTACGCAAATGTCAAATTCACCATCTTCAGATGATGTAAATATTATTTTATCATTCTTAAAATCCAAAAGCCAAACAATCCGGTAAGCAAAGTTTTAACAATTCCATTCCACTTTTTATTTCTCCATGTCAAAACAATGCCAACAGGAAAAAATACAACTAAGCAAAATATAATCCAGCCCGTTTTTTGATACCAACGCTCTTTTTCCTTCTTCATAGAAGCCAGATTATTTTGTTTCTTACCAGATGTACCTTTCTTTCGCTGCTTCGATGTCTTAGCAGCACTTTTTTTCGTAGTTTTGCCATTCATCAATTTGCATCCTCTTCCATAGATTGCCTGTTTTCTCTACACGCCATAATACATTTTAAGTATATCACAAAATCGCTTATAGACCAAATATTAACATTCTCGCCGCATTACTCCAATTTATAATTTAATAGTACATACCCTTTCTCCAGATCCAAGTTCGCTTTTCCGCAAATTTTATTTTTTCTTTTTACTTTTCGGATTATTTTTATGTCCCATAGAAGCCAGATGCATGATTCCACAGATTCCGGAATACACGCCCCATATCCTTAAATCGCTGTAACTGCCAGCCATGGTCAATCCTAACAATGCGCCGATCACATATAAAATTGTACATGCAATATTTCCGCCGTTCTTATCCTGATTCCTCGTTGCAATTGAAACGATACCGCCTGACAGCAAGCATACCGCAACCATAACTCCCGCAGTTCCACTGACCTCTCCATTTGCTGACAAAGCATTTCCCACTCCTGCGGCACATGATTGAAAGGTTACGAATACAAATAAAATAATTGATAAGATACCCGTTACTAATTTAGCTGTTTTCATTTTGTTTTCTCCTACTGTATTGTTATATTTTATTTCCATACTACTGCAACGCCAGTTCCTGTTCCTGGTATATTCCATCCCATATATTGTCCAGTGAGTGATCTGACACTTTCAATATGACCGGATTACTCAAATCCTGAAGTCCATACATAAACGCAATTTCCAGTGATGCGTCCTTCATTAATTCCTTAGAAAGATTTTCTTCTGCTTCATTCGTTTCCATAAAATCACCAAATGTCCTATCACATTCTACGCCATTTTGAAATACTTGAGGATAAAATGTTGATTGTGCTGTTTTTGTTTCTTCTGATTTATTTGTATATGTAAAATAAATTCTTACAGCATCAGCGCCGTTATAATCCTTCACAATTTCATGTCTTACATAAATCAGGCTTCCCTCCGAATTATCAAGATTAATCTGCCCTACCTGCGTCTCACTGCCCTCATTCTCCTCTGTCTCCATTTCATCAGTTAGGATATCCTCTTGATTCTCTTCTGTGTTATTTTTTATTTCTTGTCTTATAGGTTCTTTCTGGCTTATTCCTCCATCACTGCCGCATGCTGTCAAAACAGCCATCATCAATACTGTGATCATCAAATTTCTTCTCTTTTTCAATCCTTTCCCCTCCATTTCATCCTACTTTATACTACTTTATCGTATATATGCGTATATGTCAATATTTTATCGTATATATTTATTATTACAAATTATCATAAAGAGTTACACAATCCCCCTGATTGAGAATCACGCTAATTTACTATTTTACAAATAAAATCTAAAAGGAGCCACATATGAAACCACTTAAAAGCAAAGTCAGTATCACTCTTGATTCTGATATTATTGAAAAGATCAAACAGCTTGCGGAAAACGATGACCGTTCTTTCTCACAGTATATCAATCTCATCCTGAAAGAATATCTGAATCAAAAAGAAGCATAGGATTCAATCTTATGCTTCTCTATTATGCCCCCTTATTCTGTTTTTGTGGTATGCTGCCGGCATACATTTTTTTAATCCATATTGGACGTAAGGATGATAGGTCAGCAATTGTGCGAACCAGGCAATTCAAGAGTTCGGTTTCTGGCCGGATGGAGTACTAGTACAGCGTTGCGTATATAATGGTGAATAATGTACCTGATATTTTTGTCAGGACAAGGCGGAGGAAAGAGGAGATGCGGTGGCATCGTTGATTGACGACAACGCAGTGCTGGCAGAAATAGCAGGCGCAGAATTCACCGTTAATTACGCAATGCTGTACTAGCCCCAGATCAGCATCTCCAACAATGTACACAGCATCGCAGCGACCACAACCAGAATACCTGCCACAGCTATATAAATCACACCCTTCAGCAGTCGGTTCTCTGTATTCAAAAAAGGAACATATCTCTGACATCCCATATAATTAAACACAATCCCTGTTTCCGTTAAATATGCTATCAGTAGCACGCTCTTTTCTATGAAAGCTCTTCCGCCGGTAAGCTGCAAATCCAGCCCAACGCTTAAGTTTAGTATCATCAAATATCCAAGAACAGCAACCACCATTTTCCAGGCCTCTCCGCTTCGAAAGCCCGGCGGAAGAAACCTGCGCCACCCTGATGTTTTTTCCGCCTCCCGTTCCAATTCAGCCGATTGTGCCCTCAAAATACCATGTCCCTCAACAGCGTTCCGCGCCTTCTCATCTCCCTTTTTCTCTGCCGAATAGATTTCTTCCAGGGCCGCCTTCAATTCAGCCACATTCTGATACCGATCATCCGGGCTTAACGCGGTACATCTCTCTATCACATTTCCCAGGAGTCCACCCAGCATTTCTTCCGAAGGAAGCTTCCGCAATATACAATAATTCAGCAGTACTCCCAGAGCATAAATATCCGACCTTCCATCCGTTTGCGCATATCCCCACTGCTCCGGCGCCGCAAACCCTCTTGTCCCCATCACAACCGTATCCCGCCTTTTCCCGTGACTCACGGTCCTGGCAATATCAAAATCAATCAGCTTCACATCCTTCTGCGGCGTTATCACAATATTTTCCGGTTTCAGATCCCTGCATATGATCGCAGGTTCCGCCATGTGAAGCGGTTCCAGGGCACAGCATAAGTCTGACACAATACAGCAGGCTTCCTTTGCATTCATTCTTTCCTCATACAAGATATCCTCCAGATTCCGGCCCTCAAAATACTCCTCGATCACAATCAGCTTCTCCCCGTCCTCCGCACATTCATAGATTTCCGGAGTATACTTACTTCCACGGGATTTCAAAAAAGCATAAATCTTCTTCTGTTCGGCGCTCATTATCTTCTTCACGGCAATCTTCCCCGTGATAGAATTTCTTACTATCCAGACAGACGCATTCCCATTCAGTTTCCCCAATTCCTCATATTGAGACAGCGCATACCCTTTCTCCAGATCCAAATTCTCTCCTCCTTAGCAACGATTCTGTTGCATTTCCCTGAAAAAAATTATATGATACTTTTATCATTTCTTCAAGAAGGGAGTTTCAAGTTGATCACGCAAAAGAAAACCCATGAGCTGGAACAAATGCTTTCTGAGATTCGATCAGAATCCGTCCTGCGGGTCGTTTCCGAAGAGCTGTCCCGCTCGGAACAAAAGATATCCTTTCCGGAATACCTCCTCGCAAAAATGCAGGAAAAGAACCTTTCCCCCAGCCGCCTGTGGGAACGTTCCCAGATACACCGCACCTATGGCTATCAGATTTTAAACGGTACAAAAAAACCAGGCCGCGATAAAGTCATCGCTCTTTGCCTGGCTCTTTCCCTGTCCCTTGACGATACTCAGCGTGCCCTCGCCCTTGCAGATGCTGGTGCCCTGTATGCCAGAAGGACACGGGATTCTCTCCTGATTTATGCTCTACAGAGAAATCTGTCTGTCCTGGATACAAATCTCCTTTTGTCAAACCATTCACAGGATCCTCTTTCCTGATAATTCCATGCAAAAGCCTTCTCCGGCGACATGTTTTTATAAAATTCAAATGGTTATTGCATACAATGTTCATTCAGGGGACAGGAATTCCCTCTATCCCCTTAGATCCATCCGCATCCTGGAAACCTGATCCCGAAACGTCATCGCCGAATACCTCTCTCTTGCCGAAATCTTCAATCCCAATTCAGCCGCCGCTCCTTTCTGCCCCGTCGAAGCCTCCGCTCCAGAATCCTCTGCCGCGGCAAATCCCATCCGTACTCTCTCCTGAACCGCCCGCGCCGCCTTTTCACTGATTTCCTCCCTGTCCTGGTCATGCCCGCCGGAGGCAGCGTTATCTGAGGCGCCATTTCCGCTGATCCGCAGATTGTCTCCCGCAGCCTGCTCCCGCTCCGCTTCCTTCTCTGCTTCCCGTTCCGCAGCCTTCTCCGTCGTCTTCTCTTCCAGCCTTGCCTCCATCTCCGCTTTTTTCTCCTGCACAGCTGCCTTCTGAGACTCCTCCAGTTCCTCCCGTGCCCTGGCCAGCGCCTCTCCCGCATGATCCAGTTCATTCCCACCGTACATGCTTGCCCGCTCGACCAGCTCCAGATCCGGATTCCGCTTCCGCAGCTCCCTCGATACTATATTCATCGGCTTTAACGCCGCCTTTGCACTGGAATCCGCCGACATCAGCGCAAAGCTCAGTCCGCCTGTGATTAAATTAGCCAAATTTCCGTCCTCCATTCATTCCAATCTCAACCCACAAAATCTCCACATTCAGATCCACTTTAAAATCATTACCGTAATATATGCGTCACTGTTCTCATACGGAATTTCCAGCCGCTCCTCCTGTCCCGCATAATCCACATACACAAGATTCCCATTTCCTCCAAAGCCCGGCAGCTTTTCATAACCGCCGAAAAGAATCGAAAATTCCCTTTCTTCAATTTCATATTCCTCCAGAATCAGATCCATAGCCGCCCTGTCGATCATCACCCTCTCGTCATCCGCCGAAACCGCCTTTCTCAAAATCCCGCTGTCCTTCAAGATCCAGAATTCCCCCGCGTCATTCTCCAGCACCATATCCGTAAGCTTCACATAGCGGGGCAGTGAATGATTGCGGACCGTCAAAAATATTCCCGCCAGCACTGCCAGTCCGCATGCGCAAAAAGCCCGTATCCGCCGTCTGTCATAGGGTTCATATTCCGTGATCCTCTGTATCCTCTGCCGGATATCCCGGTATTCTTTTTCCCCCGCAAACGCAGCCGTTCCTTCAAATGCCTCCGTCCGCAGGACTTTCATTGATTTGATCAGCAGCCTTCCATATTCATAAGCATCCCCGCCGCTCTCCTGTATCGTCACCTGATCGCAGATATCCTCCAGGTCTTTCCGAAACGTCCTCATACACCTCCCTATGAAGAAATTCGGCCAAAGCAGTATCCGCAGCACATCTCCCAAGAACAAACACCGCAGATGCCCCAGACGGATATGCATTTTTTCATGGAGCAGGATCATCTCCAGCTCCTCTTCCCGGAATTCCTCGATCATGGTCCTGGGAACGACGATCCTTGCATGAAACAGCCCTGACGCAAACGGCACAGCCGCCATCTCACTGACCAGGACCTCCTGCCCGCAGATATACCGTCTCTCGAAATGCCGCATCATTGTACAGAGCCTTCTTCGCTTTCCGATCATCAACCCTGCACAGACAGCGATCCCCAGTATATAGCCATATCTGACCGGCCGGCATACCATACAGAGATCGTTCCACCACATGTACAGCCTCGGCACCCATGGCCTGTCATAAAACAGACTCAGCTTTCCCAAAAACGGAACTACGGAAAATATTCCCCACACCATTCCCTTTAGAAATGTAGTTTTCATGAACGCTCCCCTGCGCAGGATCAGGATCAAAGCCAGCACCGGAAAAGACAGCAGGACGCACCGTCCCAGCTGTATGGAAAAATAAGTCGTAAGATCATCCAGCAGATTCAGGAAACGCAGTAATCCGTACCACATGTTCCCGCTCATTTCTTTCCTTTCCCCTTACTCTTCTCCAAAATTTCCTCCAGCTCATGGATCTGTTCGTCTGTCAGCGCGATACTTTGGATCAGTGACGCAAGCGCGCTGCTCTGATTCCCTGAAAAATAACTGTCCGCAAATTTCCTGCTCTTGCTTCTTAGACATTCCTCCTTTGATTTCAATACCGAATAGTGGTAGACCCTGGAATCCTTCTCATCCACCCGATGGCTCAGGATCCCTTTCTGACACAGCCGGTTCATCAGCACACGGATCATTTTCGGTGTCATATCCAGCTTCCCTTCCAGCCTTCGGATCACTGCCGATGAAGTCATAGGTGTATCACTCTCCCAAAGCACTTCCATGATCAGCCATTCACTCTCACTTGGCGTTGCATCTTCACTTCCCATAAAGCATCTCCTTTGCTCAAAAATTTAACGATCATACCTATATATCGGATAACATCCGTTTATTATTAACATTTGTTTTCTATTTTTTTATTTTTTTCAGTTGCACGACTGCAAACCGCCGCAGTGCGCATCCTCCTGAAAGGTTTCTAACTGTACAACCGTACAATTAGAAAGGTTTTTGTTCTAAAGGAAAATCCGAAAAAGTTTGCAATAAAAAACTGCCGGAAAACGCTGTATTTCCCCAATCTATGCCACAATTTCTAACAAATCGCAGCTATACATCGTATGGAAATCTCATTTTCCAGCAGTCCTTATTCTATATTTCTGTTCTCCGTTCAGGCCTCCGCAGTTCCTGCACTGCCCTGTAAAGAACATCTGCCGCTATTTCTCACAGGCAGTACCAAAATCAGGCATGCCCGGAGCAATTATTTTTCATTGATTCGGTCGATCATCTCATAGATCTCAATCCGCTTGGCATTCACTTCCGGCAGCCCCATGAAAATCGTTCCGCAAATATACCGCTCTTCCTTCGTCTGTTCAATCCGGACTACTTTCAAAAACGCATGGATCGTTTCGTCGTTCCAGATCCTCAGATGCGCCTCATACACGGCTCCGATAGACAGCGGCGTATTGCAGATGAATCCGACACCTGTCTTGGATACATCCAGCACCTCAATCTCTACTTCTTCTGCCTTCACTGAATCATCATTCATATTTTTAATCAACAGCTTTGCAGACAGGCTCATGCGTCTGTCCTTTCTTTTTTCTTCCATAGTTCCGTTAGCTCCTTTCAGGCAATTCTTTCTATCTCTAATTTTAGACCATTTATCGGAATTTGTAAAGAATACAGACCGAACTGTTTCATTTTTATTCACCGGATCGCCTTCACCGGACATACCTTCTTACATGCCCCGCAGCGGATACATTCCGGATCGTTGGGATTCTTTACCGGATCTACCTGCATTTTACAGGAATGCGCACAGGCTCCGCACTTCACACATTTTTCCTGATCCACCCGATACCGGAACACGGAAATCGGATTAAATACCGAATAGACCGCCCCCAGCGGACATATATACTTGCAGAATGGCCGGTAGATCACGATTGAAAGACCAATGGTAATCAGCAGCAGTACGTTCTTCCACACGTACAGCCACCCAAGGGCGCTCCTCAGGGATTGGTTCAGCAAAACCAATGGAATCCCGCCCTCCAATGTCCCTGCCGGACAGATCAGTTTACAAAAATAGGGCGCTCCCTGACCCAGGATATCCACCAAAAACATCGGCAGCAATATAACAAATACAATCAGTATCAGGTATTTTAATTTTCTCAATATCCTGTCCCCGCGAAAAGCCGTGATCTTTTTCGAAAACGGAATCTTATGGAGCAGATCCTGGATCAAACCGAACGGACAGAGCCATCCGCACACAAACCTGCCGATCAGGGCGCCCACAAACATCAAAAATCCTGCCGCATAAAACGTCAATTTAAAATTCCAGCTCCCGATGACAGCCTGCATAGCCCCGATCGGACATGCCCCAAGAGCCCCTGGGCAGGAATAACAATTCAAGCCAGGAACACACAAGCTTTTCAGCTTCCCCTTATAAATCTTCCCCTGCGCAAACCCCAGCAGATAGCTGTTGGTAAGCAGTGCCCAGGTTGCCTGTATCCCGTGTCTTTTCCATTCCTTTACTCCTGAAGATCCTCCGGACATGCCGGCCGCTGTCTGCCCTTTAGACCTCCCTCTGCCATGCATCTTTTTGTTCTTATCCAATTCCAATACACTCCAAACATATGTTAATCGCTTTTTCCAGCACTGCCGCCGCTTCCCCCCGGTAAATCCCGAATCCCATCATAGCAAGCCCTGCTGCCGCAATCAAAAGTCCTATCTTTCCCTTTCCTGTTTTCCAAATTTCCTTCCATACAACATCCTGATGCTTTGACATTTTCCCTTTCCTACTTTCACTGATTTAGTTATTCCTATATTATAATCTATTCTCCTCCTATCTTCAATTGATAAACGCAAAAAAGAAATCCTGTATAAATCAAATGCAAGTTTTCTCTTCCTTCTTTACCTCACCTCCGGAAATATGATCTTATTTACAACAAAGAAAATCGTATCTGTAGCCTTGTTTTATTTCCACAGATTGGTTTGACTTCCTTTCAGCAAAAACCAGCCCATATATTCTCTCAAATTCCTATTCCAGCGAAAAAATCACCGTCACATCTCCACTTCCAAGCGCATCTTCCCAGCCGGTCAGATCATCAATATGCCCCAATCTCGTGTAGCTCCAGGAATTGGAACCATAGAAAATAACAATCTGGTTCCCATTGTATAAGACGATATCCCCGGCCTGTGTCGTGGTCTGGCTGTTGCTGGCCGGAAGCCTTATTCCCAGAGAACCTACCTTTTCAAAGCCGGAATAGTCACTCATCTGGATCACCACAGGACTCTCCCGCATCATTTCCACCAGAGCAGACACGGCTTCATTCTCTTCCAGTGTCGCTGAAAATACCATATCACCAACCTGCACATTCATATTTACCACTTTATTTTCCTCCATATTATTCTGAATATTTGTTTCTGTCGTATCCATTTCATTTCTCTCGGTTTCCTGCACAGATTCAGATTCATTTACAGATTCAGCTTCATTTGCATCCTCCACCAGTTCTGCCATGTTTTCAGATCCATCCACTACGGTACTCTCTGGCATTGTTTCATCCGCAGTTTCCGTGGAATCCATAGCCGCAGAGGATTCATCTACATTCTCCGAGCCGCTCAAACTATCAGATTGTGAGGAATTTTCTATCGTGGAAGGCTCTGCCTGACGGCCGGGTGTCTGAGCCTGTGTATCATTCTTTCCACAGGCTGCCATACAAGACAGGATGATAGCCAGATACAAAACTGTATAAAATTTTCTCATCGTTTACCTGCTCCTTTTTTAACTTTTTCACATAATTTCATATCGGGATTGCCCTTATAAAAACAAGGATTCCAAACAAGCTCAATACTACTCCGAAAATCCGGTTCATCTTCCGGAAGCTGTCCACCCGCTTTTGTGTTATCTCCTGCAATACCAAACCAGGAAAAAGCAAACATAAAGGTCAGGATTGCCGCCGGATTCGTAATCCCTACTGCAAAAGAAGAAAGAAACATCCTCACCTTTCCCGACACTTCCGGGACTTCCGCTGCCTCTCCTTTTCGGAATAGCAGCCGGATTCCCATAAACAGGACAATGGTTCCTCCCACCAGATGAATAGCCCCCTGGTATTGCAGAAGAAAATCTGAAATTATGGTCAGGCCAAAAGCTCCAATTGCCGCATAGATGCAGTCCGCTATGGAAGAACCCATTCCTGTGAGAAGCCCTGCCTTTATTCCATGCTCCCATGTTCTCTGTACTGTCATTGCTCCCACAGCCCCTACCGGCACACCGAAGATCAGCCCAATCAGAATACCCTTAAAAAACATATTCACCTCTTGTCATTCACTGCACATTACTGTCAATGCTCCTAAACTCTTCCCTGATTCTTTTTTCCAGAGAATCATTCCTACAGGAATCACCAGCGCTTCTGCCAGCACGAACGCCCACCAGATCAATGACAACTCACCAAACCAGGAAACAGCTGTAATCAAAAGCACTGGCATGACCACCTGCCTGCTCAAAGTAAGCAGCATACTCTGGACTCCCATTCCCAATCCTTGAAAAGCGGATGAAAAGGTAAGGCATACATTGGAGAGAAGATAGCTTACCGCCATGATCCGCAGAGCCGTCACGCCTATCGCAAGCATTTCTTTCGAAGCATCAAACAACAAAAGTACCTGTTCCGGCACGATTTCCATAATGAGAAAAAATACACTGTAAAGCATAACGGAATACAGCATCGCCCACCGGCAGCTCTGATATATCCTTTCCGGTTTTTTCGCTCCATAATTGTACGCCACAATGGGGATCAGCCCGCTTCCCATCCCATTCACCCCGACAGTCACAAGCCCCTGTATTTTTACGCAGGCTCCATAGACGGCAACCGCCGTGGGTGTAATGGCCATGAGGACTGAATTCACATAAATTGCCAGCACAGAAGTAATCACCTGCACAAATGTACTTGGTATCCCAACTTTTAAGATTGCCGCCATACACCCTGTATCTGCCTTTATAGTAAAACGGATTGGAATTTCCCGATTCCATCTGCAGTTAATAAAATACCCGGCGAAACAGCCAATCCACTGGCCGATTACGGTAGCCAGAGCCGCTCCTGCCGTCCCCATAGCCGGAAGTCCAAAGTATCCGAAAATAAGGATTGGGTCTAACACCAAATTGGTGATGGAAGCGGCAGAAAGCGTAAATAAAAACAGCGAAGATTTTCCGCTTGCCATCACAAAACGGTCAAACACCCATTGTCCCATCATACCCAGGGAGCCCAGCATACAGATTCGCAGGTATGGGATTCCATATCCCATAATGGTTTCGGCTCCGCCGGACTGCCATCTGAAATAGGGTTTCATCACAGTTAGTTCCAGCATAACAACCAGTACCCATGCCAGAAATGCCAATACCAGCGCGGCAGATGCCGTTTTCTTTACTCTGTCCTGGTTCTTCTATCCTAACACATTTTCAATACTGCTCTCTTTTTTCACCTTTTCCGGAAGAGTATCTGACACTTCTTTCAAATATTGATAGTTTTCATCCGCTGTGTATTTTTTATAGCTTTCCATTCCCCGGTACCAGATTTCTTTTCCTCTTGCCATATAATCCGGAGGAACTTCCGGCGGCAGGAGCCAGCCGTATTCTTCCGGCACCGTTTTGTCCTCCTGCTCCAGTGCTGCCCTGCAGGCAGTGATATGGTTCCTGATAAGGTTCAGGTTCACGCCGTCCGGCCAGAATGGATCCTGCCCACCCTGACAAAATAAGCGTTTCCAACGAGCATACTCTTCTTTTAGTTCCGCTCTGTAATCAATTTTTTTCATATTTTTCTCCAATGCAGCCAATCCGTTTTATAGATTATTTCTATTGCCTTCCTCTTCCCGGCCTTCCATATAAGCCGACATTTGACGGGCTGAACGGATCATTTACTACGCCCCGCTCCGGGCTTGACGCATGGACCATCCTGCCGTTCCCGATATAGATCGCCACATGGGAAATGTTCCGGAACTGCCCGTTGTTTTCGTAGGAATAGAAGATCACATCCCCAGGTTCCAGCATATCTTCGGTCACTCCCAGCCCATGCTCTACCATATACTGCCCCTGTGTTGACGCAATCGCAGGCAGACTGATCCCGAACTGTGCGTAGCATCTCTGAACCAGGGAACTGCAGTCATAATACCCTTCCTCATATCTTCGCTCCTGGCTGTACTGGCATCCTACTTTGGTAAGCGCAAGGTTTGCCACGTCGCTTCCTGCACCGGAGGACGGGATCTCGCTTCGAAAGTCTGCACTCATAACCTCCCGCAAAAGTTCTTCCTGATCCCGGTTCAATTTTCCCAGGGCAATATAATCCTCAAAATTCAGGTTCCTTACATAACTGCCCTTTTTAGTGACCGATACCGTATTTTCATTTCCCTCTGCCAGAAATGCCTCCATGGTCACATGTCCCCAACGGGATGCCGTCTCATGGCTGTCAAAATAAATATCAAACTGCACCCCATATCTGGCAAAGGCTCCGGTATCTTCTACCACATATTCCTTGCCGCCCATGATGATCCGGGTTCCCATCGGTACAAATGGATCTGCGGCGTCTACGGCAATGGTATGGTCTGCTTTCGGCAATGCGCCGGAAGCCGTCGGATCGCCTGCCCACTGGCCGCAGCAGATGCTGCAGGCACAGTAGGCGCTTGTGACTACATTTCCCAGGGATTGTCCGGCCTGAACCGTAGTTGTCACAGTCTGGTCCTCAAAACGGTTCATCTCGTCAAATACTTTTTTCAGGAGCCGTTTGTGCTTTTCATCCATGATGACCCCCAGGTCTCCGGTCCCGTATTGGACCATATAGACCATCAGGGTATCCATGTAGTTGCTGACATAATTTCCGTCTTTTTCATGCAGATAGGAAACCGCGCCGTCTTTCCCGGCATTGGCGGAAACCGTTTGGTTGAATTCCATGTAATATCCTCCCAATACCTCCTGTATGGAAGGGGTATCGGCAGACGGGTTTTCCATGAACGCCGCAATCGGGGAACCATACAGGAGTACTACGATCAATACCACTGGAAGCGCCGCCAGGAATACCATCCCTGACAGCGGTGCCAGAAGCACTCCCAGATTTTGCGCTGTCTTTACCAGCAGGGCGGAGGCTTTCATCCTTATGATATCCTTTACGGTCTGACCCAGGCTGTCCTGTTCTTCTGAACCGGACAGTTGATTCAGCATGAACCGGAGCTTTCTCTGACGGATGGCACGGTTCTCGCCTTTCTGCCGAAAGACATTCCTCTTTTTCTTTCCCTCCTTTCGCAGAAACTTGTCTGCTGCTTTTTTCTTTTCTGCCCCTTTCTGCTTTTTTCCCGTAAGCTTCGGTCTCTCTCCGGTTTGTGCCTGGCCTGATCTGTCCGCAGAGGTTCCGCCTGGCTGTACCGTTCTGTCCATCCCCAGATTATTTCTCCTTACCGGCTCCCCGCCTTCTTTCCCGACAGCGGCAGGCAGGCCCTTGGGATGGTTCACACGGATTCCCGGCTCTGCCCCTACAGAACGTATTTTTAAATTCTCAGAAAACTCCCTGATTTTTAGCTTCCTGCGGTAGTCTGCCTCAGCCTGCGTGTTGGTCATCATATTTCTGTTTTGGTTTCCCCCTGTCCGCAGATTGGAATTGTTTTGGCTCTCCCTTATCCGCGGATTGAAACCGCTTTGATCGTTCCCGGTATGTTCCGTTTTCTTCTTTGGGATTCCGCTCTCTTTGATCCTGCCGTCTTTTTTATGTGTATATTTCCCATTTGCGGGCACACTGGCCAGAATACCATACGGACGTTTTTCGGTGTCTCCATATAAATTTTTTCCCTGAGCTGTTTCCTGGCTTTTCTCATTTTCAGACTCCTCTTCGTATTTTTTTCCAAGAATCGTAAAACCTGCCTCTTTCCGGCATATAATCTGCTGCTCTTTTTTCTTTACGGTCAGATTTCCTTTATGTACGGCAATCTCCGGCTCCTTTTTCAATTTCAGTTCCGGCTCTTTTTCTTTTACGTTTAAAATCCCCATAATCTGACTCCCTTCACCGGATACGGTCTGCCTGATACCAGACACTCTCAAACCAGTATCCGGCCAGGTTCCCTCTCCCACTGTTTTCCCAGATTTCCGGTTCCCTTGATCTTTCCAGCTCTATAAACGCATCCGACAGGTTCCCGGAAAACTCTGCGTAATCATCTTCTGTCAGCATATATCTGCTGCTGAATGCCACCTCCTCCAGCATATCCTTTTCAATGAGCCTGTCCAGGTCCTCCGGGGACAGGGGCGGTCCGAATCGTTCATAAGTCTCCTCCTTTATGAACGAAAACCGGTAGATCTCCTGCTGTTCCGGAGAAATCCGCATTTCCATCCCGCCGCAGAATAAAAAAATGGCATCCGCAGTCAACAGCGCGGATACCGTCCGGTCTCCAATCTTTTTTCTGGCTTCGCGCTCCGTCCCGTATTCCTCCCAGTCCGGAAGCCGCAGTTCCAGTTCCCATGCGTCATACTGTAATCCATAGGATATTTTGTATCTTTCCCTGATCATTACCACCTCCCTCTGCCATTTCGTACCATGCTTCTGTTTCCTTTCACCCACATGCGCAGGATCAGCCTCCAGAACGGAACCGCGGCATTTCAGTAATACAGTTCCTCCGTTTCCTCATCCCACAGCAGTTCATACTGTCCGGGCACCGGATCCTCTTCCATCCACCATCGGAATACGCCCTGCGCGTCTTTCCATCTTCCAAATCTGTCATCTTTTCCCTCCTGCCTCCGTATCAGCAGCATTTGTTCGAACGCCCGGATATAGGCCCTTTTATATGTGGGAAACAGTGCAAACTCCCGATATCTCTGTTTCCCGGCCATGGGGCACCCGATACATCCCACACGGAAGAACCCCATATCGTACAATGGGTTGACCGGGATTTTTTCCGCCCGGATATATTCCCATATGTCCCGGTCCGTCCAGTCTATGATGGGATTGCAGACATGTTTGCCCTTAAGCCTGCAGGATTCAAACAACCTCCTCCGGTCATCATTGTCATTATTCAGGATGATCTTATTCTTTTTTGTCTTTGCAAACGATTCATAGATTCCCCGCTGCTTCCTCCTGTAGCTTTCCGCCCACCGTACTCCGGTCACGATAAACCTGCCATTCCCGTTTCCTTCTTTCAGGACTTCACAGCAGTAGCGCGCGATCCGGGTCGGCGGGATCTTCTTTGCAGGGATCAGGCGCCACATGGTGGTACGCTGCCCCCTGTAGTATGGGAGATTGACCGCGCATGGGATGCCGGTTTCCCCTGCCCTGATGAACTGCTCCCGGATATAGTAGACCGTCTGGGGCGCATCTGCCGTAGTCAGGTTATGCATGATCTCATGGGGTACGCCGGAACGCCTTACGAGCTCCCGGCATACCGCACTGTCCTTTCCTCCGCTGTCCATTACAACCAGCGGCTTCCCGTAATGTAAAAGTGCCATCTCACTGGCATTTCTGATCCGTTCTATTGCTTTCCTCTCTAAATCCAACCGCAAAAAGGAGGGAAGATATCTTTTACCCGGCCGGAACTCCGCCTCCTTTCCCTATTTTTCTGTAATTATATCTGTTTCATCTCTTCGCACCCTCACTGAAAGAATAAGGGATCTTATCTTCCGCCACCTTCATCTCTTCCCAGATCTGATTCACCTTTACCAGAAGCCCCTGCTCAAGAAAGCTAAAATACTGTCCATAGCAATTTGTGATGATATGGTCCACGACAGGGATCCCGATCATGTCCCCGCAGAGCTGCAGCTTTTTCGTAACAATTATATCTTCCTGGCTGGGCGCGGGATCTCCGGATGGATGGTTATGCAGGAGTACCACATGCGCGGCATTGGAAAGGATCGAAGATTTAAATATCTCACGCGGGCACACCAGGGACGAGTTCAAGGTTCCCATAGCCACGATATTGGCATTGATCACCTGCCCGTTCGTCCGTAAGTTCAGAATACAGAACAATTCCCTGTCGCAGCCGCTCAGCTCCTTCGCCATCACCTCCGCGGCATCCTGCACGGTCTTCACCTTTTTACTGCCAAGCAGCGGCGGCTCATCCACAAGCCGCACACTGACCATTTTCAATTCATGCCCCGCTTCCATCTGTGCCCTCCCATGAAATTTCTAACATGACGCCGTCCGGAAGATATTCCAGCAAAAGTTTCAGCTGTTCCGCAGTCATACAGATTTCTTTTTCTGGATCCATACGTTACATCCTCCTTTCTTTTTTCCATTATCACCTTAGCTGTAGAAGTTCCGGGTGCCTGCCTGGGCCAAAGTCCCGGGCATCACGGAGTTCCTTTGCGATTTCCTGCACCGAAGCCACATTTTCCGGCCGCAGTTCGGCCGTCTGGTGCAGGTGCTCCACATGAGCCCTTGCCATCAATACTTTTTGTCCCAGCCCTGCAAGTATCTTTTTACAATATTCCATTCCCGCCCGTATCTTTGCCATAGCCCCTGCATCTCTGTTTCTTGTGGGGACCTCTTCCGCGGATTTTCCAACAGCAGCCCTTCCGATGTTTTTTGCATGGCCTTTCATGGCGTGGAATTCCTCTGCCATACAGTCTACGGCCTGCATCTTGTTCTCCAGGCCTGATACTGCCTGTGTCAGAAGCGCTTCCGCCCTGCCAAGCCCCTGGGATACATGTGTCGTACTGAAAACACAGTCAAGTGCCTGCACTCCTTTTTTTCTCAGGTTCTGCATTGCATTTTGGATTCCTTCAATCACTTCTGCCTCTGCCGCCTGGGCCTGCTTTCCAAACTGATGCATGTTTTTCTGGATCTCCTCCTGCATCCTGCCAAGCCTGGCTTTTATGTCCGGCTCCTCCACGGTCTGTATCTGCTCCAACAGATAACTGATCTCATCCATGGCGTCTGCCAGGTTCGTCTGGATAGACTGCAGACATTGGATCAGCTGCCCGATATCCTCTGCCTGGTTGCTCCTTCCGGTCTGCTCCAATATACTCCGGAATATTTCCACTTGTTCCGATTGCGGAAATGACAAAAAACTTGATTCCATTTTCCTTCCCCTTTCTGCCTGCGCTGCCAGTCACTTTGAAACGCAAAAAGAGTGCTTAAACACAACAGCGGTTTAAACACTCTTCCCATTCATCTTTATTGACTATTTTATACTCTGCAGGTTATTTTACAACTGTATTCCATACGAGGATCGTATTCAGGTTTCCTGCCAGTCTGTCCACATCCTCTTTTCCAAGGCCGGTATATAATACGATCTTATCTCCCGGTTCGTTCGCCCGGATCATGCGTTCAGCCATCTTATTCGCCCTGTTCTGTTCGCCAATCCCAATGCCTTCTTCCAGGTATTGTTCCTTAAACATCTGCATGGTCTCCGCTTCATTATACTCTGTAATACACATGGATTTCACCTCCGCCCTGTGCCCGACCAGAAATGGCCTGATCTCAAAATTCTTTGGAAGCTCATCGATCGTCTTATCAACAGCCTCCTCAATATTCATATGTCTGCTGTATTCCCGGATCTGCTGGATCAGCCACGCATATTCCTCCAACGGTTTGCAGGCCGACAGCAGTTCTTTATTCTGCCCGTAATTGATATTGAACATCCGTACCCGGACTGCAATATCCGGTTCCATCCCTTCTTTGCTGCTTTCTTCTGCCCCGGCATCTGTTTCAGGATCCTGTTTTTCTCTTCCTGCCTGGAACGCGTCCTTTAATTCCAGGATCCGGTCTCCATAGTTGTCCTTTCCGTTATAGAAAACAACCAGTTTTGGGATTGGCAGCGCAACCAGGGTATCGCCATAGATATTCAGCTTGTTCTCATGGATATATTTATCATACAGCTTTGCGGCATACATCAGTTCCCTGACCGGCATATTGGGATTGTATGTTGCCTGCTGCTCATAAATACTCATGATATCCGTAATGATAAATGAAGCATCATTTTTCATTCCCATATAGAGGACATCTTCCATCGTTGTGATCCGGATGCTGTCCGGATCCGTATGGGAGGAACGGTTCACTGCATTGTACAGGCTCAGTGTCCATTTCTTATTTTCTTCCCTTCCAAATAGGAAGCAGAACAGGCGGTCCTTATGCTTGGTATTAATCATGTTTTCTATCCCTCCATCTGTGTAGTGAACGGTACTTTTCCGCAGACACGGTGACCCGGTAATCCTGCGGAATAGGAATTGCTTAAAAAGCTGGCTCTCTGCGCCTATATCCTCTGGTGATATGGATGTACCGTTTCCTGAACAATCTGCACAGTGTTTTGGAAGCCGCCCTCTTTTTCTAAATTATAACATGGTATTCCCCGGATTGCCATAAATATTTACTGCCAATATCCGATATGGTTCTCTCATGTTACTGTAAACACGGTATCGGACACTTGCTACACAGCATCCGACCCAAAGAGTAACATTTTTATCTGGATTTCCCGTTATGGTTCATAGTCGGTCGGACCGTGAACTACAGCTTTCTCATGCAGATTCGTATTGAACAACGCATAGATCGGGTTTTCTTCCTTCCCCATCCGGTTATCAAACGGAATGCATACGCTCCCATGCTTGATGATCCCGGTCCCGGACGGGGAATTATTCACAAACCGCAGCTGTGCCTCCGGGATGCCTGCCACCCTGGAGAGCTCCTGGCTGTCCACATTCGCCTGCTTGAGCAATGCGATAAACTCACTGTTGCCCAGCATTGTGACCGCCGTATAATTCTGCAGCATGTCGGTGATATTCTGCGTGATGCCCGTGCACAGCCCGCCCAGCTTCCGCACTTTTTTCCAGAGGGTATACAGATATTTTGCGCTGTATTCTTTATCCAATACGGTGTGGAACTCATCAATGAACAGCCAGGTGGCTTTTCCCTTCTTTGCGTTTTCCGCGATCCTGGCGCTGATATTTTCCAGCATGACAAGTGTGGAGATCGCCCCCAGCTCTTTCCCAAGATCCCGGGTTCCATACACCAAAAACCGCGCCTGCACATTCACATTGGTGTGATTGTTGAATATATTGAGGGAGCCATTGACAAACAATTCCAATGCCAGGGCGATGTCTTTTGCTTCCGGCTCCGGCTGCTCCATCAAAAGGCTGTAAAATTTTGTCATGGTCGGGATGTGCTTCTCCCTGGACCTTGCGATGTCGGTATACAGCTTCCGGACACAGCGGTCGATGATGGATTTATGCCGGCTGTTCAGGGAATCGCCGTAACACTGCTCGCACAGTCCCAGCATGAACTCTCCCTTATCCCGGATCTGCCCGTTGGAATCGTTTAAATCCAGAGAATCTACATCCATTTCAAGAGGGTTGATATAATTCTTCGTGTAAGTCGAAAGGTTGACGATCGCAGCCTGTTCCCCAAGCGCCTCCGCAATGTCAAAATATTCCAGTGTAGGATCGATCACAATGATATCATCCTCGGTCCCCAAAAATACCTGCAGCATTTCTGACTTGCTGAAATAGGATTTTCCGCTTCCCGGAATCCCGAATACCATGCCGTTTCCATTGGCCAGGTTCTTCCGGTCTGCAATGCAGAGGTTATGGGACACCTGGTTGATCCCGTAGCAGATACCTTGTTCATTCAGTTCCTGCACGTTGAACGGAAGCAGGGCCGCGATGTCCCTGGTCAGCATGGTCCGAAGCGTGGAGACCTGCCGGTTTCCCACCGGAAGCACCGTGTTCAGCGCCTCCATCTGTTGGTAGTGGTGGGGTTCGATCTGGCACATCCGGCCATTCCCCATATTCCGCAGGGTCTCCGTAATGCTGTCCAGATCTTCCTTTGTATCCGCCATGACCACCATATTCACGCCTACATAAAACAGGTTCTGGTCATTTTCCCGCACATCGTCCATCACGCCCTCGATCTTTTCCTTTTGTACCTTTTTGATATAGGAAATGTCTGAGGAGAAATCATGGTTCCTGTTCCGGACACGCTGCTGCTTCAAGATATCATTTTCAATCCCAAGGTATTTCTTCTGCAGCACCCGGTTCGTCAATTCCTTTGGAACCGGCATAATGTCGATGGTCATCATGCTGTGTACCGGCAGGTTGGTGATCTCATTGATGAAGGTATCCGGCAGGGAAGCCGGGTATTTCTTGATAAATAATGCCCTGCATTTCTTCCGGTCTGTCTCAAAATAGTTTGGATAAAATCTCATATAGCCAGCGGAGATACTGTTCTTCGCGTCCCCGCCCCGCTTCATGCATGCCCGGAAATTGAACCGGAACTGTTCTTCATCCCCCATACGGTAGAAGTTGAATAAGATCCGCAGCCTCTCTTTTGCGTCAAGTGGCTCAATGGTCGAACCCAGTTCGGCGAAATTCTGCTTCAAGGTTGCTTCGAAGGTCGCGAAAAACGCTTTTGCCTGTTCGTAGCCTTTCCGTTCCACGCATACGGTCAGATAGCGTTCCTGCTCGATCCCCTGCTTTCCTTCTACGATCCGCGACTCCGTGATGCGGTTATATGCTTCCCGGATCCAGTCAAATCCATCCCCTTTTCTTTGGAACAGCACATTCTCCCGGAACTCCTGCATATTTTTATTCCGGTTATTGACCGTGATCTTAAAGGAAACATCAATGGCATTGACGGTTTTGCAGTACTGCTTCAAAATCTCCATCTGGTCCTCCGTACCTGCCGTAACATAGTTGATATCCTGGAAGCGGTACGTCCTGGAATACCTGCCTTTCACCACTTCAAAGATCCCTTCCCTGGAAATACGCTGGAATCCCATAACCTCCTGTAAATATTTTGGTGCTTTGACCGGCTTATCCGATCTCTTTAACTGCTCAAAACGGTCTGAAAAAATCGACATGATATCCTCCCCTCTATCTGAATTGTCCGTACCAGACGGCTGCCATCGCCGCCCCCGCCGCCAGAAACGCCGTTAGCGTCAATATCCATCCGATCACCATCACTGCGATCAGTCCTGCGGACTTCCTTTTTTTCACGACTGTTACCATATTTTTACTCCTCCTTCTCTTCCTTTTGTTTCGCATCCTGTTTTTTCCCAGCTCGTCTGCCCTTGAGTTTTTTTCTATCTGTTTCGGTTCTTTTCCAATCTCCATCTTTGAATTCATTTTTCTGGATTGATTCATTTCTTCATTTCGCTTCGTTTCTCCATTTCTATTTTTCCTGCTTTGATCCGCTTCTCTGTTTGTGCTCTTTTTTTTGTATTCCTTTATTTTTCTACTCTCTTTCGTAGTCTTTTCTTCTGTGCCTGCTTTTCTCCCCAGCCCCTTCTGTTCCTCCTGCCTTTCTTCGGAAACAATCTGCTCCAGTTCCTCCATAGATTCTGTTGACCAATAGAGCAGCGGACGGTTGAAAAAAGCAAAATGAACCATCTTCCCTGCAAACTGCCAGAAAGTAAGCCCATGGTAATGATAAAATCCGGTCAATGCCAAAGGCACAACAAACGGCGTTGCCACGTAGCAGCTCAGCGTGACGCCGATCCTGGTATGCAGTAACAGCATGACCGCCGTGCCTGTCCCCAGGGCCAGGATGCTGAAAAATGCCTGCTTTACGGTCAGCCCCAGGATGAAACTTTCCTTATAATGCTGCAGGTCTTCGCTCAGTTCTATCTCCATTTACTCACACCTTTCCACAAGAAGCTGCCGTATACAACGAACAGTCTTCCATTATTTTTTTATTTCTTTCCCCATCATAATCCCAACGCCCGGGAAGTAAGATTCTGCGCCCCTTTGACCGTCCCTACGGTCAGCGCGGCGGTAAATGTCATCTCCCCCAGATAGATCAGGGTTTTCGCCCAGTCCGCATAATCCCCCGTAAACGCCGGAAGCCCGGAACTGATGAACGTATTACAGAGCAGGATTGCCAGCGCCATGGTAACGGCTTCAAAGACAACGCTGATGAAATATTTCATGAAGCTCACAAAGGTATTGCTGACTCCGCGGTTTCCCGCCAGGGTGCTGCCTGCGATCGCCCCGAATGGTACAATGACCATGATCTTCAAAAAGCGGAAATATACATTGTACAGCAGGAAAAATCCGCAGATTATGACCACCAGGGATAAAAAGACCGCCAGGATCAAAAACACGATACTGGTGCCAAAGCCCAGATCCCTGATCACATCAGCCTGGGCAGGGTCTATGGACAGTTCCGCGGTCTGATTCGCGCCCAAAAGTACGACCAGGTTTCCGCAGGATGTAAACAGCGCTTTCATAACCGTCAGGTTATAGGAAACCATCCACTGTGCTACTGCTAACCGGACCAGCATCCTGAGAATGACTTCAAACCGGATCTCCTCCCGGATATCTACGCTTTCCGCACAGAAGCCTATGACAAAGAACAGGACCACCAGGGCAGAACCGATCCCAACAAACAGCGGCTCCACCCGTTCCACGATCCCCCATGGCCCGCCTCCCTTAAATCCGGCGGGTGACTGCCCCAGCAGTTCAAATACCAACGATACCTGGGAATTCCAGAAACCGAATACGATCTCCAGCAGTGCAAGTATCGCCTCTCCCAATTTAAACATTCTTATTCCACCTGGCCGGGAATCTTACAGCGGTTCCCGGCCTCTCCTTTCCTTTCCATTCTGCAAAACAGGTCTGCTAGTATAACTCACGATAATTACCGCTACCTTACACGCAGGATAAATTTTCATATGCAAGAAGGCTGAATGAGGCGATGCCGGTAGCATCATCGATTGAAGCCGACGCAGCAGATGAAAATTTAGACAAGTGAAAGGTGTGGATAATTATCGTGGGTTATACTAGGCCATACATTCCCTCTTTTTCACTTGAAGGTCAGGCGATCCCCAGAAAAGAAAGCACCGAAGAAATGCCTGCCATAATCAATCCGGCGACGATCCCTTTGATGGCACTGTTCATCGACGAACTGTCCTGCTGCTGGTATGCCTGGGCAAACTCCATGACATTTTTTGCAAGGATGATCACGCCCACCGCGCCGATGATACTGATCACCAGTGTTTTCAGGTTGGTCAGCGGCTGTGTGACTGAATCCACCCCGGTTGCCTGGACACCCTGTGAAACATACAGGACCACTGCCATCGTACCTGCTATTACCTCTGCAGCTGCTTTTTTTATTTTCTGTTTATAAGACATCTTTCTCATATCTATCTTTTCCTTCCTATATTTTTTCCAACCGTACCGTTGGTATTTTTTATTGCCACCGCCATACGGGCATCCTGCCGCCTGCAGAGTTTCCGCTATATGACGGTATTCAACAGTCTGCTGTTCCGTCTGCTATACAGACTGTCCGCTGCTCTTAACAGTCTCTGACTTCTTTATGTAGTTCTCCCTGGATTCACGTATCTGCTCTGCCGTGTTATGGACATCCGCTATTTTTACAATCTCCCCGTAAGGGATCCCGCTGGCAATACATGCCCGGATCTCTTCAAGCTGTCCCTCACTGTACGGGTTTGCGGTCAGCATTTCAAACATCACTCCTTCTTCTTTCTTTTTCCTGTCCCTTTTTACTGGGCGGCTGTCTTCTTTCCTGTTTTCTTCCAGTTCTTTCTCCGTAAAAATCTTTTTCGACACAGGGTCTGACGTGAACACCTCTTCCTGGGTGACGTCCAGGATCCGTACCGGCTCCCCATCCTGCTGCTTCTTTTTGTAATACTGCATGGATTCCGGATTCAGCAGCTTCACATTTTCCTGGGTTCCTGCCGCCTTGATCTCATGTACATAAGGCGGCACGCCTCCATCCTCACTTTCCTGGAACAGCGGATGCTTAAATGTATTATATTTTTTATCTATGATCGGGTCACAGCCACGGATCAGAATAATACACTGGTCATTAGGGAGCTTGCGGACTTCATCCGAAGTCAGCAGTTCCCTCCCCAGGACATCATAATTCCGGGAGCTGCTCCCGTTCCTCCCCCGGGTCTCCCCGCTGGTTTTCTTGTCGATCGTGCCTTTTCCAAGGCTTTCACTGATGTACTTGTGGGACGTGGATTCATTGCCGCCCAGATAGATCAGGGTATCCGTGTTGCCCGGGATCGTCTCCCAGGTGTCTTTAAACAATGCTTTGATCTGCGCCAGGTTCTGTATGATAATGATGCAGGAAATTTCCCGGGACCGCATGGTGCTGAGCAAAGAGCAAAAGTCTTCCGGCAGTGCCACGTTGCAGAACTCGTCCATCATAAACGTAACGTGTATGGGCAGCCTCCCATTGAAATGGAAGTCCGCCTGATAATACAGTTCCTGAAAAATCTGGGAATAGAGCATGCCTACAAGGAAGTTATAGCTTTTGTCCGAATCCGGGATGATACAGAACAGCGCGGTCTTTTTTGTTTTATCCCCATCGACACCGATGCCGATCTCCGGGACCGCCATTTCATCCTGATCCAGAATCCGCAGGATCTGTGGATTTTCCAGGATTCCCAGGCGCGCGTTGGCGCTGATAATAATGCTCCTGACCGTATCCCCTGCCCCCCGCACGACTTTGTGGTACTGGATCACAGCCGGGTGGGAGCTTCCCTTTTCCCGCTCCAGCTTCCGAAACCGCTTGTCCAGCTCCGACGGGGAACCGTCCCCGTGTACTTCCGCTTCATTGATCAGTTTCAGTACCATACGGAAATTCCGCTGTCCTGGTCCGCACTCCATCCACACATAGAGGAAGATTGCCTGTAGGTATAAAGATTCCGCACGCTCCCAGAAGGGATCGCTGCTGGAAGCGTTTTTTGGTGTCGTGTTGGTGATCAGGTTTGTGACCAGCTTTACGATATCAATTTCCGACCGGATATACTCAAACGGGTTGTATCCGTTGGAACGTTCCATCTCCACCAAGTTCAGGATCCGCACCCGGTATCCGTGCCGGGCCAGGAAGCCTGCACAGCACCGGGCGATCTCGCCCTTAGGATCGGTTGTGATAAAGGAGCTTGTAAGCTGCATCAAGTTTGGCTTCACCAGGAAAAGTGTCTTGCCCGCGCCGCTTCCCCCGATGACCAGGTAATTCAGGTTCAGCCTGGTTTTCCTTGTGTCCATGGACATCCTCACATTCTGCGAAAGGATCCGGTTATTCCGGTCATCCGGATCTGCGTACTTTTTCGATATCCGCCTCGGATCCGCAAAGACTGCGGTACCGAATTCTTTTCCCGGCATATACTTTTTCCGGCCGGTCATGTGGAGCAGCACTGCGGCCATATAGACAAGCAGTGATATCAGGATTGCCTTCACAGAGTTTTCATCCCAATAATTGGCTGTCAGATTTTCCGTAACCCTGCGGAACCGGTCCATAAAATCATAAATATCTGTCCTTGGCTGAAAGCAGGCGTTCAGGAGATACCCTGCATATGCGGCACCCACAGCCCCGACTGCCGCAATCCAGAAAGGACCTCCTTTTTTCTGATACCGCATCCCCTACCTTGCCCTCCTTCCCGGCGTTACTTTAACTGTATGCCCATTGCTATTGTTTCGATTTTTCTGCGGAATTTTTATCTGCTGTCCGTCCTGTCTGATTTCAATCTGCTGTGCTTTTCTCTGCTCCAGGTTCTGTTCGATTTTCGTTTGCTTTACTTTCCGCTGTGTCAGATCTTGTCCGATTTCCGCTTGCTGTGTTTTTTGCTGTTCCTGCTTCTGCCTCCTTCTGATCCGCTCCTGCTCCCTCCCTTCCACATTTCGGTTCACCGGATCATAACTCTGCTGATACAGCTGCTGTCCGGTCATGCTGCGGATCAGACGGTCTGCAGCGTCTACGATCTGGTATTCCCTCTCTTTCTCAAGCCCCGCATAGACTGTTTTGTTTTTATTGATCCATGTGATCTCGGATTTCGGCAGCCAGAGATACTCATTCTGCCGATAGGGGATCCTGGTCTTGATCCCTTTCTCGGTTTCCTCCATCACTAGCTTACGCACAACGGTGATCCCGTTGACATCCGGATTTTTGGTGTACTCCTTCTGAACCCTCCGGATACCTTTGATCTGATCGGAAGGCGTTTTATTTTGCATGGAAGCATCCAAAACTGCCCCTGACCCGATACATGGATCCTGACCTCTGGCCCTCTCATAGTTTTTCTCGTACTCCTGCACCATCTTTCCGACTTCTGTGCGGTCTGCATTGGAAAAGTAGTCATCCATGCTTTCCATCCGGGATCCCTGTATCTGCTCCATGATTGCCTTAATACGCGGAACCGCCTGGGAATGCAAGAAAGTGCCTACGGCACATCAACTCCCCTAGCCCCTCATTCATGAGGGGAATTAGGGGGTTCCATTTTTTCCCATTCTAGTTCATAATAGTCTCATGAACATACTAAAGAAAATATTCACAGAGTATTTTGAAGAAATTCAATATATCCTTCATCCTCGTCCTGTTGTGATGGAAAATATCGAAAAGATGATTAATTGTGGGGATCCTTCCTATGGCGGTGCCATGTATGGATGCCCTCATTGTGGTAATTTTAAATTTGTCCCTTTCCGATGCCATTCCAAGTTTTGCCCCACCTGCGGCAATAAATATTGCATTGACCGTTCCACTAAAATGTCGTTTAAATTGCTCCACGGGCCCCATCGCCATCTCGTTTTTACGATTGACGAAAAACTCCGTCCTTTTTTTCTCGAAGACCGTTCCCTGTTGGACTGCCTCTTTCGCTCTGTCCGCAGTGTCATCATGGAACTCTTTCACAAATTAAACAAACGTAAAAATTTCGTCCCTGGTTTTGTCTGTGTTCTTCATACCTTTGGACGCCCCCTTGAATGGAACCCTCATATCCATTATGACAAGCTGATTATTATGGGAAGAAATTGAATCAACCCTTCTATTTCAGCTATATCCAGCTTTGTTCTCTTTACATAATTAACGCCCAAGAC
>NZ_JBQIKP010000012.1:0-75296 GCF_056796775.1 Schaedlerella sp. | reverse complement strand
TTAATTATTCTAAACAAGCCGTAAAGTATCTTAGCAAACAGGATAAAATAGCACAAAGGAGAATTATAGACGCAATCAATAAACTGCCAAACGGTGATGTAAAAAAGTTGCAAGGAAGGACTGGGTATCGACTTCGTGTCGGAAATTTTCGTATTATATTTAGTTTTTCTGAAAATATTTTATACATCGAAGAAATTGATAACCGTGGACAAATCTATAAATAGGAGGATCTATTATGAGTGCAATAAAAGAAAGAATTCTAGGCGCAGTGACTATGATGAATGATTCTGACGCAGAAAAAGTGTGGAATTTTGTAATCGAAAATCTCTCTCCAAAATCATGGGACGATATTGAAGAAGTTCCTCCGGATGAATGGGACTTAAAAATGCTTGATGAAATAAATAGAAACCCTGATTGCCATGAATTTGTATCTCAAGAAGATTTGCTTAAAGAATTAAATCTTACCCTGTAAAATTTATTTTACAGAAATAAAGATTATGATGATATGCCGGGAGATGAAAAGATCAGACTGGTAGGAAAAGTGGTCGGGAAGGTCGAATAATAACCACTTCGGCGATTAGATAAATATAGAAACGAGGCGAGAATTTGATTAATATTAGATTGTCTGCAAATGATAAACCTATTCATGTTGTGGCAAGTACGGATAATGAGTTTATATATTTGATCACTTCATATTTTCCAAACACGATCAAATGGGAAGCTGATTTTAAGACCAGAAGGGAGCATAATCTTTGAAATGTATGAAATGCGGTGCAGCGACAGAAAAAGGATTTACGACAAGTGTAACTGATTTGGACAATTGCCTTGTTATTGTTCGCAATGTCCCTTGTTTTAAATGTTCAGAATGCAACGAAGTAATTTATACCGGCGATGTTGTCCAACAACTGGAAGTGATCATTGCTTCTGCTAAAAAATTAATGCAGGAGATCTCCATCATTGATTATTCAAAGGTTGCATAAAAAGAATGCGTGTCGGTGATTACAGAATCATGATGATATTCCGGGAGATGAAAAGGTTCGGCTGATCGGAAAAGTGATCGGGAAAGTTGAGTTATAACCGCACCAGCGATTATATAAAAAGGAGTATAATACATTATGTCAACCATAGAAAAGCTATATCTATCAATAGTAAGCGGTACACAAGACAAAAACACTAAATTTAGGGATTTGCAAAAACTTCTTGATATTTTAGGTTTTGAATGCCGCATAAAAGGGGATCATTTCATATATTCTTATGGTAACCTTAGAGAAAATATAAACATCCAGCCTGACAGCAACATGGCGAAACCTTATCAGGTCAGGCAGATCCGGAACTTTTTGCAGAAATATCAAATCAGATTATAGGAGGTACGCACATGTATAAGTATGAACGTATTATTTACTGGTCAAACGATGATAATGCCTTTATTGTAGAAGTTCCAGAACTTCCAGGATGCATGGCTGATGGCAAGACCGTTGAGGAAGCGATCGCCAATGCAGAAGTTATTATAAAAGAATGGATTGAAGTTACTATTGAACGCGGGCTTGAAGTTCCAGAGCCTAAAGGACGGTTAATGTATGCCTAAAGGAGGACGATTATGTCATTACCACAAAAACAAGTTCTGAATATGATAACATTGTCTGTACGGGTAAAGTGGTAGGAAAGTATTGAAATGTAAACGTAAATTGAAAGGAGTTTATATGAATAATATGGAGGCAATCTATGAATGAACAAGATACTAAAACAAATGATTATGGGCCTGATTATATAGGTAATGTAATACGAATATTAGATACTCAAACTTTAGTGGTAAATGCTGGTGAAGCAAAGTTGAAAAAAGGAGATGAAATCAAGGTTTATACCCAGGTAGAACCCTTGTACGATGTAGATGGTTCTCTTTTATGCATGTATGAATATACAAAGGATACTTTGACAGTTACTGATGTAAATAAGAAGTATTCTGTGTGTCGAAAGATGAAGAAAAAAACTGTTGAATCAAGTATGACCTCCGTTGCAACTATTTTATCCTTGTCCCCGTTGTTTGATGAAAATAAAGAACCGATTCCTTTAAATATCAATGATAACGATATTTCTCCTATTAAAGATTTCAACCGTAAAATACAAATAGGAGATCCTATAAAATTGGCGTAAATTTCATCATTATACAATACTTGTTATGTGGTGTCTACTTGACAAATAAATTTTCTAATGGTAAGATGGATTCGAACAGAGATGGTCGCCGCACAAGGTGACTGGAGAAGCCCTCTTCCCATTATTTGGTAAGGGGGCTTTGACTATTGTGGAGAATTTAACAGATTATGATAAACCTTTTTTGACCTATGAAGAGCAGATGGATCTTATGGAATCAAGAAATATCATAATCCAGAATAGAGATTTTACACGCCGTGCGTTAAGCGGATTGTCTTATTATACAATAATTAACGGTTACAAAAATACTTTTCTATCTCAGATTGGAACTGATAACTTTATTGAAGGAACTAAATTTGATGACTTATATACCCTCCATATGATTGATACCAACTTAAATACTATAATTTTAAAATATATTCTATTTGTTGAAAGGTATTTAAAAACAAAATTATCCTATATTATCTCAGAAAATTACGGTGTTTATACCAATATTGAGGACTTATCCAATTGTAATCCAAAAGATTATCTTTTTCGGGGTAATTATAGCCGAAGTGCATATGGACGAAATAATATTCTTCTTAGAATAAAAGAAACCCTGACTTCAAACCGGATAAATCCGAGCGTTGCTCATTATGCGAATGATAAAAACCATATCCCTGCTTTGATACTAATGACAAACCTTACTTTTGGCTTAGCAATCAAATGGTATAGTATTTTAAAAAACGATGATAAAGCACGTTTGTGTACAGAATTTATTCCTGAATCAGATATTTCGATTTCAGATAAAAAAGAATTTATAACTATTGCTTTTTCTTTACTGCGTGAGTATAGAAATCGAATTGCGCATTCGAATAGAACCTTTAATGTTACAGGTCTTCCTATTCTTCCTAAAAGACAGCTCTTGACATTATCACGCAATGCGTTGTCACCTGATGAATATAACAAAAACTTTGGAAAAAGCGACCTATTTGCTGTTATACTTGTTTGTTTTATACTAATAGATGACCGTTACATATTATCTAACTTTTTAAGAGATTTAATTTATATTCTCGATCCTTATAAAACTATTGTCATGAATAGAAGTACTATATTAAAAATTCTAGGACTTCCAGAGAATTTAAACGACAGGTTAAAGCAACTTTTATTAGAAAAATTTTCCGACATCAATGTTAATCAAAACAATATTGAAAGGACGTGACTACATGCCATTACCACAAAAACAAGTTTACACATCAGAAGACTATTGGAACCTTCCGGACGGCCAGCGTGCGGAGCTGATCGATGGGAAGCTGTATGCCATGGTGCCGCCGAATCGGATACATCAGAAGTTAGTCAGTCGATTAACACAGACCATAGGTTCATTCATTGATTCTAACAAGGGCGCTTGTGAAGTTTATCCAGCCCCATTTGCAGTGAATCTTAATTCGAATGATAAGATATGGGTAGAGCCCGATATTTCTGTTATTTGTGATAAAGATAAGCTGTCAGACCGTGGATGTGACGGAGCCCCAGACTGGATCATAGAGATTGTATCGCCAAGCAGTACCCGGACAGATTGTGCAATCAAATTATTCAAATACCGTACTGCCAAAGTCCGGGAATATTGGATCGTAAACCCCATGAAGAAAGTTGTCCAGACCTATGTATTTGAAGGCGAAGAAGATGCAAACCTGTATTCTTTCGATGATGAAATACCGGTTTACATTTTTAATGATTTGACTATTAAAATCTCTGATTTACTGTAATAAACGAAAACCGCCCCTGCGCCAACAGGAACGGCCTTCACCTTGGTAACCATGTCATGTACAAGTGCACGTGATATAATCCCAAAAATCCAAAAGGATTATATCACACCTGCACCTGTTTTGGCAAGGTGCTATTTTTATACTTATTTTTATATACTGTACAAGGAGCGTGATATGATGTCATACTGTATCTATTTAAGGAAGTCACGCAAGGATCTGGAAGCCGAGCAGCACGGCGACGGCGAAACCCTTGCGCGCCATGAACAAACCCTTCTTTCCCTCGCCAGGCAGAAAAAACTCATTATCGGAAATATTTACCGTGAGATTGTTTCCGGGGAAACCATCGCCGCCCGTCCGGTGATGCAGCAGCTTCTCCATGAAGTAGAACAGGGCTTATGGGACGGCGTGCTGGTCATGGAAGTGGAGCGTCTGGCCAGAGGTGATACCATCGACCAGGGAATTGTCCAAAGGGCCTTCCAGTATTCCAATACACTGATTGTGACTCCGCTGAAAACTTATGACCCGGCAAATGAATTTGACGAAGAATATTTTGAATTTGGTCTGTTCATGTCCCGCCGGGAATATAAAACCATCAAACGCCGGATGCAGGCTGGCCGCTATTCTGCCGCGCAGGAAGGCAAATGGCCGTTCAATGTTGCGCCATACGGCTTCCGCCGTGTAAAGCTGGAGCAGGAAAAGGGCTGGACCTTAGAACTGGATGAACAGGAAGCTCCTGTTGTCCGTCTCATATTTAGCCTGTTTACCGGTCCATCAAGGATCGGCATTACCTATATCAAACGGAATCTGAATCTGCAGGGAATCCGCCCCAGGAAGTCGCAGAAATGGACAGACAGCACCATCCGTGATATTCTCCGTAATGAGGTCTACGATCAAAAAGTCGCAATCGGCCAGCGAAAAGTGACTATGCAGATTGTGGACGGAATGCCGGTCAAGAGCCGCCCCCGGAGCAGCGACTATACGTCCGTAGAGGCCCGGCATCCCCGGATGATCGATCACGAGGTTTTTCTTGAAGCCCAAAGCTATCTCGGACTCGGCGCCCCGAAGCCCCCGGAATCCTACGGCATAAAAAATCCGCTTGCCGGTCTAATTGTCTGCAGCGAATGCAGGCGGAAAATGTACCGCCGCCCGGCCTCCAAAAGTAAAGGCGGCGCCCCCTACGATGTCCTGATGTGCAAAACTGACGGCTGTCCTACGATCGGCAGCAAGCTGGATCTGGTCGAGAAAAAGCTGATAGACTGTCTCTCTGACTGGGTGTCCGGATACCAGATTCACGCTCCGGTACACAAAAGCCTGATTCCGGAAAAAACACAGGTATTAAAACGAATACGTGCGGATCATGGGAAATTAATGCTTCAGAAAGAAAAGCTGTATGATTTCCTGGAAAGCGGTGTGTACACCACGGAAATTTTCCTGGAACGTTCCGGTAGGCTCCAGGAACAGATCCGCCAGTCCGAAGAGCACATCCGGGATCTGGAAGAGGACTTGAAAAAAGAACAGCTGCGTGAAGACAATATCAACAATTTTATTCCTGCGTGCCAGAGCCTGCTCAGCTGCTATTGGGATCTCTCTGATCAGGAACGCAATAAAGCCCTGAGACTGCTCCTGGAATCTGTAGAGTACAGGAAACTCACTAAAAATAAACGCGGCGAAAAGGAAAAAGCCACGTTTGAACTGTCTATAAAGCCGCGGATTCCTCGTAATTAGCGGCTTCTCCCTCATTTCCACCTTTTACGGGATAACGAACTGGCCCATATGGAGATTGTCTGCGCAATCGTTCACCAACTGACCAGAAACCTGTCTCCGGAAGAACTGAAAAAATCCGGTTTCGACAAATATTATGTAGACCACACACTCGCACTTTGGCCCCAGTCAGCAGGCGGGGCGCCATGGACCGCAACCTACTTCCAATCCAAGGGCGATCCGATCACGGATCTGCATGAAGATATGGCGGCCGAACAGAAAGCCAGAACTACCTATGAGAATATCCTCCGACTCATAAAAGACCCGGAAGTATGCGACCCGATCCGGTTCCTGCGTGAGCGTGAGGTGGTGCATTATCAGCGTTTCGGTGAAAGCCTCCGAATCGTACAGGATCATCTGGACAGCAAGAACTTCTACGCATTCAATCCGGCATTTGATATGTCGTCAGACTGCGGATGTAGATAAATAACAGATAAATTCAATGCTGCCGTAGGAGCTGTTGATAAATAGCTCCTATGGCAGCATTTTTGCTCTGACACAATCATGGAATCTATATGATCTCCAACACAATCCGGATCATATCCAGGAACATATCCTGACATCTCGTCTCCCGTCCTTTTTATCATTTGGAAAGCAGATCTTCTGCCACCTCAGCAATGATCTTCTCAAAGTCCCCTTCAAAAATCTTCATTGAGCAGCTGAACATCAGATTGCATGGATAATTAAAATTCTCCACATTACTGCCCGTATGATCCCGGTATTCCTTGTCTGCGCCAAGGTGCGGGATCTTTTCTATCATAGGTGAAGCATCGTCCATATATCCGTACAGTTTCTTACCAAGCTGAAATCCCATTCCGCACTCAAAGCCTACGTCATTGTTTACCTCATATCCACGGTAATTATTTAAATCTGCAACAATCACGTCACAGTTCCTGACATGCTGCTGGAAATTATCAAACAGATTTTGTGCCCACACATAGGGGTTCTCTGTCTCCATCTGCTCCACTCCTGCTGCCCAGTCCACCGGTGAAAATGCCTGCATCCCATATTTTGCGCAGATCTCCTTCATTTTTCCAAAAATTTCCTGCGCATTTTCCTGGTAACGCCCGACTCCTGCCAGGTATACAAGTGGCTTCTCCCCGGGTTTTTCCGTGCGGGCCCTGGAGCGGTCCACATAGTATCCTCTCCGGGCTTTAAATTTACTTTCTTCTTCCTTATCAAGGATCATCATCTGCAGACAGTCCTCGAAGCTGCCCTCCACAATCTTTGTGGAACCAATGATCGTGGGGGCAAAGGGAAGCTGCCCGTAAAACGGATGATTTCCAAATTCATCTGTGACTTTCCCGTCCTGAAGCCTTGTGTTCGGATTTTTCGTGGCAAAACTCCGTTTATCTCTTGTGTAGCCATAGCATTTTGCACCCTTTGCATAGGCCATTCCCAGTTCGTAGACGGTCCCACTGTCCGGCTCCGCCCCTCTGTAGGCCTCCAGGTCTGCCACGATCGCCGTGGTGTCCAGCATGACCTTTTCCAGGTTTGCAAAGATACTGTCCGCCCGCTTCTGCAGATTCGGATTTTCCATATCCAGCGGATCGCTGTTAGGAAGCGTCACCGAAAATCCAAGCGCCTCCGCCCGGGCCTTCATCGCCCCAAGGGCATCATAGCCATACGTGTAAAAACATTCCGGCCCCGCGATGTATAACGCTTCGTCACTAACCAAAGAATACTGATATCTATACATCCTTTTTTCCTCCAATCCTATCAACTCCCGAACCTTCCTCACACAACTTGACCTTCGGCTTTATGTCGGAGCAGCAAAAGTCAAAAGTATCCGGGAGTCTTTAAATTCCTGTTCTTATTTGAGTACCAGCTCCAGCAGCATCTGCAGGAATCTCCCGCAGTCCGCGCTGCATCCCACCTGGATCAGCGGAAGCTGCTCCCATACAAAATGATGTCTCCGGTCAATGACCGTCATCCCCAGAGTCAGCCCGTCCTTTGTCTCCACTCCTACATGGGCCTCCATGGTCTCTACCAGAGTCGGGTCAATGGCGTAGGCCACCGCCATACAGTCAATCACGGTACAGTACGCGTCAAAGCCTCTCTTCTTCACGAAGCGGATCGCATTTGCCAGAAAATCAGCTTCCTTCTTATCACTCTCTTCCAGCCGCTTCACATCCTCATCGCTGAAATTTACATCAAAATAAGTTGCCACATCCAGCCCCAGCGCCACCAGCCTGACGCCGGACTCATAGACCACCTTTGCAGCCTCCGGATCTACATACACATTCCACTCGCTCTGGGGCGTATCTCCGGTCGCGTTTAAAAAGGCATATTTGTTGAGTCCGAACGCACCGGAAATGGCAATGATCTCGGGAATCATTTCCTTGATCTCCGGAGCCTTGATCATGGCCATGGCGATATTGCTCATAGGACCTGTCGCGATCAGCGTCACCTCTCCCGGATTTGCCTTCACCAATTCAATGATCAGATCCACCGCGTCCAAATCTGCCAGCGGCATTGAGGGTTCCGGCAGATAAGCCTCTGCCTGTCCGTCCTTTCCATGGGTAAATGGATCCGGCGGGGATTTGCGGATGATGGGGCCGGCCATGCCGCGGGCAGCGGGAATGTCCGTCCTTCCCAACAGTTCCAGTACCTTTCTTGCATTTTTACTCGTCACATCCACCGGGTAATTTCCATTGACAGTCGTGACAGCCAGTACATCCAGCGCCTCCGACTTGACCGCCATGACAATGGCCATAGAGTCATCCATACCCGGATCGCAATCCAATATGATCTTCTTCATCTTCGTTTCCTTTCCTTATATTAACTGAATCTATCCCAGCGCCCTCTCAGACCGCAGCTGTCAAATATCTGCCGCTGCTGTCTATCTATTTATCACTGAATACCTTCACAAAATATTCTCTGTCCCTGGGCCCGTCAAATTCCAGAAAATAAATTCCCTGGGAACCGCCCAGCAACAGATTCCCTTCATGTACGATAAAGCTGTTTGAAATCCCAAGCAGCGCGGATTTCACATGTCCCGCGGCATCCTGGGGGGTATCATGCTGGTGCTTAAAGTCCACCCTCGTAGGGATCAGCCGGCAGATCTCCTCGTCCAGATCCACAAACCCGTCCGGATCCCACGGTGAAAATACCGTAATGCCCGCCGTAGAATGAGGATTATATACAATGCAGATCCCCTCCTCTACACCGCTCTCTTCTACCGCCTGTCTAACTTCCTTTGTAATATCATATACATCGTTATACTTTGTCTTGATTTTATAATGTTTCAGCATCCTGTTCCTCCTGCCGTCATCCTTCCCCTGTCTGCAGGGCGCCCGTCCCGGAAAACAATGCCTTCCCGGCCGGTGCGGGCGCCGTACCTTTGTCAGCTCTATACCATGATCTCACTCTCCGTTACACCGGCCCCGTTTTTGCTGAACGACCAGTCCCCTTCGCAGCCTCTTCCGTATTCCTCCCCGGTCAGTTCCGCAATATACGCCGCGATCAGGCATACCGGCGCGAACTGGGTCAGGGGCATGGTGATGGGATATTCCGGCTTCGGTACCTGAATATAAATTGCCTGCTCTCCTCCGAAATCCTCCGCACTTCCATCCGTGATGACTACCAAAGGTCTGTGCAGCACGTTGGCGTATTTCACCATCTCCCTTGTGCGGCTGTGCCCGGGGCTCGTCGTATTGGCAACCACCACGGTCCCCATTTCCCTTGCATTTCTAACAAAAAAATTCAAATGGAACCATTCCTCGGTGTTAATATGCATGGCAAATTTTCCGGTTGCCTCCAGAATCTTTGCCTGCCCGAACCAGGCCGCCGCATAGTCAAAGCCGGAACCTACAAAGTCATAGCACGGAAATCCCTGCCACTCCTCTGCCACAGTCTGGCAGACTGTCTTCATCTCCGGAAGCAACGTTCGGAGCAGTTCGCCCTGTCTCCGGATATCCCTTCGGTAATCCATGGCCTGATCCATGGTATACTGATGCCTCACTTCGCCGAACCGGATCGCCAGCAGCAGCAAAGACATCACGCTCACCAGATAGCTCCGGGTTCCGGGCGCGCTCTCAAAAGCCGGGATATTCAGCTTTAAAATCTTATCCGAATGGATTCCCAGCGGGGACTCTTCATTTCCCGTCACTCCCAGCACGAAACACCCATGCTTTCCGGCCCTCTGTACAGCTTCCGACACCCTGGCCCCGGTACCCGAATTGCTGACAGCGATCACCAGCGGGTTCCGGCAGTCTATTCCTAAGTGCCTCTCACAGTAAAACCGTCCCAGTTCTATGGCAGTCACCACCTCCGTAGGAATACCGGTCAGCATTTCAAACGCATGCTTTGTAGCCATTGCAGCTGCCAGGGAATCCCCGCATCCAGTCAATACGATTCTCTGAATATTGTAGATTTCCTGAAACGAAAGGACCTTTCTTGTCTTTGGTTCCAGGTCGTCATACTGCTGTTCCATCAATTCCGGCAGACTTTCTACCTGTCTGCTCATGGGATTATCATATTTTTTCATCTTTGATTTCCTTTCCATTACACAGTCCGGCATACCAGTACCTTTTTCCGTGCTTCTCTTTTTGCCGATCCATTTCATTCAGCAGATAACACCCTTCCAGCGCAATCTCAATGGCAAAATTATGCCCGCTTCCCGCGTCAAATTTTTCACCGGTGCACAGATTGTCCGCAACCGAACACACCGAACCGCCCCTTCTTCCAAAGAGTGCAGAAAGTGTCACGATGGCCGCGGATTCCCGGTCTCCGTTGAGCACCCCCGCCCGATTGTAGATCCCGGCAAATTCTATGTTCCAAGGCTGCATGTAACCTCCCACCCCGGGCCTTCCTCCGCCGATAAAATCACTGTCCACCGATACCGTAGTCCCCACATGGTACGGGGCGTTTAACCCCTCTGCCGCCTGAACCATGGCCGTCACTACCTCGTAGTGGCTGGCCGCGGGATAGGCCGCCGGGATATAAGCCTTTGTCATTCCTTCTTCTCTTACGATCCCGCTGGAAATGACTACATCCCCCGGCTTCACTTCATCTCCGATCCCGCCGGACCCGCCTACACGCAGAAATGTATGGGCATCCGTGTATTCCATATAGTCATACAGGATCAGCTCCATCTCCGGCGAACCGCTGCCTCCGCTGACGACTGTGATCCGTGCTCCTTTGTACTCCCCGGTATAACTCGTAAACATACCGGAACTGCCGATCAGTTCCGAATGTTCCATCTTGTCGGCAATGATCTTCGCCGGGTCGCAGTCATAAGCACACAATGGATCCCGCACTGTGACCAGCACAAAATCCCCCGCTTTCTCCGGAATGATCTGTGTCAATGCCGGCCTGCCGTTGATGACCAGTCCCCTCTCCGGAACATTCTGATAATATTCATAGCGCTCCCGGATATTTTTTATAGATTGTTTTGCTCTGATCTTCTCACTTAACATGAATTTACACCAGACCTTTCATATTTTTACAAATTGCCTTCTCCCGTGCTTCTTTTCGCATTTCTTCAGTAATCTCTTCCGGAACGCCATACTGGGAGATGCACATCGCTGCGGAGATGCTTCCCATCCTTCCGCAGATTTCCGGAGAACGACCTTCTACCAGCCCGCACAGAACCGCACCTGTCGAACTGTTGCCGCCGCCTGTGGTATCCACCACCTGAACATCCGGCTGGGACGGCACCTCCACCACTTCATCCGCCGTGATCATAACCGCCCCCTTTGCCCCCTGGCGCAGAAAGATCAGTTCCAGCTCCCAGCTCCTGAGCTCTTCTATGATCTGCTCCCGGTCTGAGGTACCGAACAGGCTTTTCGCCTCTGTCATATTGATGGAGAATGCGTGCAGCTGCCCTGCAATGTCCCTGACGGTTTCCAGATTTTCTTTTTGCGCGGCATCTGCGGCAATTTCCCACATGATCTTGCATAAGGAATCCTTCTTATTTTTCAGGAATCCATTCCAGAAGTCCGGATCCAAATTTCTGAAAATATACATTCCCTCTGCACTGTCCAGATACGGTACTACCTCCTCCCCGGTTGTCTCCAAAGAGCGGAAATGTTCCAATCCAAGCGCCGGCGTTTCGATCCGCTCGCCGTCCGGGAAATATTCCACGATCGTATACGGGGATCTGGCATCCTTGATCCGGAAGCCTTCCATGGAAATGTGATTCCTCCTGTACCATTCCCCATGCAGTTTTTCGTAATCCTCTCCGATCCCGGTCACAGCCACAACCTGGTCGCTCCACAGCCTGAGACCGCACAGTGCATAGAAGCCGGCTCCGCCCGGGGCAATCTTTACATTTCCGTCCGGAAAATGTATTTCATCCGTAACAACGGCTGATACTACCACATATTTCATAAAAACCTCCAAATTTAACAGCCCTTTTCAGCCTCAAACAAGTTACTATTCACAGCGCCCTCACTGCAGCCCTTGCTGATTGTTTTTCACGATCAGGCTGTCGCAGGTCATCGTACCTTTGGAAATCAAAAAACCTCCCCCGCCGCATCTAAAGGTCGCATCCTCTGCTTCCAGCACCCGCTTTCCATTGATATCCAGATACAGCCTGCTGCCCTTTACGGTCAGTTTCATGCAATATCCGGTTTCTTCCTCATATGGATACTCTGTTTCTCCAAGGACCGTTCTTTTCCCATCCTGTTCCAAAATGATCTGCGCCTTGCTGAAACCGTTCAGTACGGCAGCGTAAAATCTCCTATGTCCCGTACTGCGCGCCACCAGCCCTCCTTCCTGATGCAGACTGTAATATATCGTAGATTCCACGCTGTAATCTTTCCACTCCCTGCTTCCGATGGTCACCACTCCGTTTGCTTCTTCGTGGGATACACAGTAGGTCCGCTTAAAGTCCGCCGCAAACTGCGCCGCAGAACTTGCAAAGCCTGCCAGCCACAAAGGACTGGTATTCCAGATGGAATTCATCAGCATTCCTCTCTGTGAAAAATCCGCCGGCGCGCCGTTCCAGTCTATTTCCTTCAATACGATCCTGCCGTCAAAACGCTTCCTGCTTTCCATCTGATATCCCAGCTTGCATATGGACATTCCCTTTGTGTCCGGTACCGTCCAGAAATAGGTTTCTGCATCTTCGGAAAGCTCCCATCCGTCTCCATAGATCACTTGAATCTGATCGTCTATATCATAGTACAGAATATACGGCCTTAAATATACCTGGCCGCCTGATTCTCTGTATGCGGTCGTAGAGACCACCTGAGAGGAATAGAGTGTTGGTGAGGCAACCGTCGAAAAATTGACCGCCAGTTTCGAAAAATCAATAAATGTCTGGGTTGAAACATTGGCTGTCACACCGTCCGCCACATGGCAGCACTCGATACAGAGTCCGTTTTCCCCGGAAATCTCATTCCGGTTAAAGATCCGGACGTCCGCCGCTGCGCCATGGTCAAACTCACATTTCAAGAACCCCTGCACAGCACCCGGATATTCAAAGGTATATCTGGATTCCGATACAGAGAGGCTTTCCCCGCGCATTTTCGCGGCAGCCTCCACGATCTTCTTTGTCTCCAGAACCGCATCCGTCACCACCGAACCGCCGTCGGACGTCACCACATACATCAGATCCGCCACCGGCCCCCGGAAATCCGCACCCGCATTGATCCCTTCTATCCCAAGACGGATACCGTTCAGCGCCCCTACATTTCCTGCGTTGCAGTCCGTATCCCATGCCGCCGAAGCCGCAATGCTGATGGACTTCTGAAAATCGTCGCCGCCCAGGATGAATGCCGCAATGACCATGGCATGATTAGGAACCATATGACAGCACCCCGGATAAACGTCATAACCGTATTTCGGGTCCAGATATGCCCGGACCTTCCGCCAGTCTCTCTCTTTGCCGCAGATATCCCGGACGTCCCCTATGATATCCAGCAATTCCTGACTCTTCACATATCCGGCCGCCCGGTCCAGAAGCACGTCAATCCGTTTTTCCTCAAAAGCCATCGCTTCCAGAGCCGCCAGATGGCACGCAGCCTCCACCGCAATCCCGTCGTGGCTGACGCCGGCCGCATTCCGAACCAGCTCCACCGCCGTCTCCGGGTCTCCCGGACATGCCATGGCGATCGCGTCAATAAAAATCTGTGCGCCGATCTGCTCTGCCAGAATCTTTCCATTGACCTCAATGGAGCCACTTTTGGGCGCTTCTATCCCGTTTTTCAGATTCAGATATGCGGTATGTTCCGTAGATCGTCCCAATCCGCCCCACCACAGGATCGTTTTATTTTCTATAATGTAATTGAGCCATGTATCTCCGAATGCCTTCGCAGGCGTGCTTTTTTCAAATCCATGATCCTCAATGGCACGGAAAAAAGCAAATGTACCAGAAATGTCATCATCCGCCACGATCAGGGGCACCCCTGCTTTTTCATGGACGTAATACCGGATTTCTCCAAAGGTATCCTGGATTTTCTCATAACTCCACCCTTCCACAGGCCTTCCCAGATATACGCCGAGTATCTTTCCAAGCACCCCGGCATAAATATCGTTTTCATATTTCTGTATACTCATCGTTCAACTTCAACCGCCTTTACTTTTTATGCTCTTTCCACTACAAACCCGTCCCCCAGTATCGCGCCGGAATCCACTACAAATCCAGCCTGCCCGCAAGAGTATTCCGAGTCCTCTGCACAGAGTACGTTCTCTCCGTCTATATATAGCTTCAGTGTTTCCCCTTTGACTGTAAATGCCAGTCGGTGCGTCTCATCAATCCGATAGCCGAAGGGTTCCTTTGCTAAAATGGTCCTCTGTTCGTTTTTCTGTTTATAGATCTCCGCGCATCCCCCGGTCAGTACCGCGCCGTAATACTGCCTGTGCCCTTTCGCCCGGGCAGCCAGTCCGGCCAGATCCTGCTGGGAAAATGTGATCACCGAGGATACGGTATAATCATCCCAGTCACTGCTTCCCGTTGTCACCACGCCGTTCTCCCGTTCATGGCAGATGGAAAATGTAACCGTATAATCCGGGTTAAAATGGTCTGCCGAAGATACAAAGGTTTTCAGCCAGGAGGTCGTCGTGGTCCACGGTGTCAGGGAGGGAGTCATTTCCATGGAACGCCCCATCTCATACCGCACCGGTGTATTGGACCAGTCCAGCGTATTCAGGATGATACTGCCGTCCACCCGAAACCGGCTCAGCAGGGTGATCCCCAGCCGGTACACCGCATGGCCCCTGGTATCCGGCACCGTCCATTGGATCACATTGCGTCCCTTTTTTAGCTTCACGGAATCCCCGTACCGGATCGCCAGCTCGTCATTTTCATCGAAATACTGAATGAAAAACCGGAAATCCGGATTCACATCCTCGACTGCCGTCACACAGGCCGTAATCTCCTGTCCGCTGTACAGGGTGAGGGAACAGAGCACGTCAAAATAGCTTGTCCCTTCCTTGCCCTTTGGTTTTAAGTCGATAAAGGTATCCACACAGCAGCTTGCATGGACCCCTGCGCCCAGGCCTTCATAAAAGATCCTGCAGCCAAATTCCCCTGTGGAATCGTAAGCATTCTCGATCCGGGTCAGCACCTGCTCTTTCTGGTTTCCGTCAAATGGGATCACGCCCTGTACGCTTCCCGGATATTCAAAGGCATACCGTTCCTTCGGAATCTCCACTTCTTCTCCGTTCAGCATTGCGGCTGCTCTTACAATCTTCCTCGTCTCAATGACCGCATCGGTAACCGTCTCGCCGCCATCGCTGGTGACTACATACAGACGGTCTGCAACCGGCTTTCTCAGGTCTGCCCCTGTCGAAAATCCTTCCAGACCCAGGCGGATTCCGTTTAAGCATCCCACATTTCCGGAATTACAGTCCGTATCCCATCCTGCGGAGCATGCGATCATGCATGCCTTGTTGAAATCATCGCCTCCCATGATCAGCGCCATCAAAAGAGTCAGGTGATTCGTGACCATCGGACAGTTTCCAGGATATTTTTCATACCCGTGCTCACTGGCTATCCAGTCCCGTACCTCATGCCAGTCCTCTGCCGCCCGGCAGCGCCTCCTCAGCTCGCCGACCAGTTCTTTGAAAAACGGGTTGTCTATATACTCCAAACCTTTGTCCAGAAGGGTGTCAATCTCTTTTTCTTCAAACGCCATGGCTTCCATCACGGCCAGATACACCGCCGCATCGATGGCCAGCCCGTCATGGCTGACACTGGCCGCTTTCCTGGCCATGTCCGCCGCCCGATCCGGATTGGCCGGATTGACCAATGCCCAGGTATCGATAAAGATCTCCGCTCCGATCTGTTCCGACATGCTCTTTCCATTCAGCTTTTCGCTTCCGCTTTCCGGTGCCTTAATCCCGTTTTTCAGACGGAGATACGCGGTATGCTCCGTACTCCTGCACAGTCCGCCCCACCAGAGGATCGTCTCATTTTCCACGATATAATTCAGCCAGGCATTTCCGATATCCTCCGCCGTCAGTCTGGCGCTGCAGCCATTGTCTTCCAGAGCCCGGAAAAAAGCGAAGGTTCCCGAGATGTCGTCATCCGGCACGATCAGCGGCGCTCCGGTAATATGTCCCTTATAATAGTACACTTCCCCGAAATGCTCCCGGATTTTTTCAAAACTCCAGCCTTCAACAGGCCTGCCCAGGTATACCCCGATAATTTTTCCAAGCACGCCGGAATAAATTTGATTTTGATAATCCTTTATCTGCATATTATCCTCCTTATTTCATGTTGATCCAGCCGCAGAATCCGGCCCCATATCATCCTTTCACCGCTCCGCTGACCATACCGTCCACAAAGTACCTCTGGGTACACAGGAAGAATACGATGATCGGCCCGATCAGTGTCGACGCAGCCGCCATCATAACGCCCATATCGGAACCATAGGATCCGTTCATTGCCAGGAATCCCAGTGTTGCCGTGAAGTTCTTTGCCCCCTGCAGGAACGTAGATGAAATCAGGTACTCATTCCAGGACTGCAGCCCAATCAGGATCGCCACCGTGATCAGCCCCGGGGAAACTACCGGACGCATGATATGCCAGATCACCTGCCAGGTGCCCGCTCCATCAATCCGCGCGGATTCCTCCAGCTCTTTCGGTACATTCAGGAAAAAGGTCCGCATCAAAAATACGGAAAGAGGCATATACAGCGCAGCCAGGATAAAGCTTGTAGCCAGGATATTTCCGATCAGGTTTAATTTTGCATAGGCATAATACAGCGGGAACAAAAACAGCTGGATCGGCACGGTCATTGCCATCATGAAATACATCAGGATCACGCCGCTTCCTTTGATCCGCTTTCCGGACAGCACATACCCTGCCAGGCTGGCCGTGACCAGCACGATCAATACCGTACATCCAGTCAGCTTCACGCTGTTGATAAAGCCTACGGAAAAGTTACCGGTCTTCCATGCCTGGATATAATTTTCCAGATGCAGGACAAAAGGCCAGGAAAGAGGATTGCTGACAATCTCCGTATTGGTCTTAAAACTGTTGATCACCACCAGCGCGATGGGCGCCAGGCAGATGATCACAAGAACGATCAGTACCAGATGGATGATAAAATTAATACCAAATTGTTTTTTCTTTGATGTCACTCCCATTTGTTTCCCCTCCTTCTACTGCATCTCTTCGTTCTTGCTCAGTCTCGTGTAAATGGTTGACGCGATCAGGCCAAAGAAGCTGATAAATAAGCCCACTGCCGCCGCTTTTCCGACCTTCATGGAATCAAAGGCGAAGGAATACGCATAGGTTCCGAGCACCTCCGTCGCATGAGCCGGTCCGCCTCCTGTCATCAGCTTGATGTAATCGAAGGCCAGGAAGGAGCCGATGGTGATCATGACAAACATGAGACTCACTGTGGACATAATATTCGGCAGGTAAATGTAGCGGAACAGCTGCCATCCGTTGCACCCGTCCAGCCGGGCCGCTTCCACCTGGTCCGTGGGCACCTGGCGCAGCGCCGCCAGATAGATGACGGTCAGGTAGCTCCAGTAATGCCAGATATCCACTGCCGCGCATCCGTAGATCGCTGTCTTCATATCCGCCAGCGGAGAACTGATGTCAAATCCCATATTCCGGAATACGGAGATCACGCCGGATACCGGGCTGAATACCACATTCAGCCAGAGCATGGCATTGACAGAGGGTGCAAGCACATAGGGAATCAAAAACGCGACCTGGTAGATGCTCCTGGTCTTTTTTCTGGAGAGCAGCAGCATGGCCGCCAGCATCCCGATACAGACCGGGATCGTCAAAAACAGCAGGGTCCAGATGATGTTGTTCTGGATCGCTTTGAAAAAGATCTTATCCTGGAAAAGCTCAATAAAGTTTTTCAGTCCGATAAAATTGATGTTTGGAGATAATCCGTTCCAATCCGTAAAGGAATACGCGAATGTCATAACCCCCGGGAGCAATATAATACTTACGCTGATCAGCAGCGCAGGAGCGATCAGAAAATAATTCCAATTGATTTTTCTTTTTTTCATCTTTTTCTCCTAATAAATGTAAGCAATTTGCGCAGCAAAGTGCCTGCCTGCTTGTACAAAGGAAGCTTTAGTGAAAAAGCGGACCGGAATCTGCTATTTGATCCATTCCGGCCCGCTTGATCACTTATTCATGGTTCTTCAGCACACAACTCCTTAATCCATATTGGGCTTCGGAGTCGGCGGCACCATACCGTTCTCGAACTCTGTTTTAAATTCATCCTCCAGGGACTGTACATACTCATCTACCGTTGATGTCTCATACCAGACTTCATCGATATTGACGATTCTTGTCTGCGTTGCGGACGGGAAGAAGGTGTTGTCATAATATCCGAAATTTCCCTGGTTAACAGCATCTGAAATATCGCTGACTACCTTTACAAATTCTGCGGACAGATAATTCATATTGCCTGTGTCAACACCGGAGAGGTCCTTCAGAGGAGTTCCCCAGTATCCGGGCCAGGCTGCTGTCATTTCCTGCATAAATTCTGCATTCATCATCATATCAATGATTTTTGCAGCTTCATCCTTATGGGAATCCTCCGCGTTTGCATTGATGGACAATGTGCAGGCCCCGCCTAATGTATAAGTCTCATCCGGAACCTGTTCCGTTGCCGGGAACGGGATAAACGCGATGTTTTCTTCCTTATCGCCTGTAAAGAAGGAAGCTGCCCACTGGAATGCAATAGACGGTCCCACGAAGAAAGGTGATTTTTCGTCGGATAAGAGCTGCAGTGATTCACTGAAGTTCAGGTTTACATAATCTTCACCTGCAAGATATCCTTTATCCCACCATTCTTTTGATTTTTCAATGGCTGCTTTCACGTCGTCATTTACCCAGCTTTCTTCGCCCGTCAGAACCTTGTACATGGTCTGAGGCGTCGCGATATGGGTCAGAAACAGAGACGCGTAATTTTCATTTACCGGCTGCCAGCCTTTATTACCTGTGACAGAAGCATACATTCCCTTTTCGATCGCTTCATCCATGATTGCTTCCATTTCTTCGATGGTCGTGGGAACTTCCCATCCATTATCCTGCAGCACTTTTTTATTGTAGAATACGCCCATTGTGCTGACGCCGTTTACCAGGCTGTAAAGGCTTCCATGTACTGTACCTGACTCATAATATGGTTCCAGGATCTTGTCCTTCCATCCATACTCTTCTGAATATGCATCCATGTTTTCCAGCTTTTCTGCTTCTACCAGCGGCATTACAAAGGATGGGCCGGAACCGTAAATGATGTCCGGTCCCTGATTTGCTGCCAGGGCTGTTTTGATATCTGCATCTACAGACGGACGGAACTCTACTACAAGCTGATAATCATCCTGAGATGCATTATAGCTGTCTACAAGTATTTTTTTGAAAGCCTCCTGAGCATATGGCTCTGCACCCCAGAACCACAATGTAATCTCCTCTCTGCCTTCCAGATCTTCATCCTTCATGACAACAACATCGTCCCCTGCTTCTGCGTCAGAATCTGCATCATCTGAGCCTTCTGTTCCTTCCGTGCTCTCTGTGCCGCTGTCATCAGACTCTTTTGTGGTTGATATCGCGCATCCGGATAAAATAGATGTGAACATTGCAGCACACAGTAACATGGATAACATTTTCTTTTTCATGTACTTCCTCCTTTAATTTCATCACTTCTTGATAAACTTTTATCTTTTGTTTATCATTTTTTATTTGTTAAGCATACTATATCTTAGTTTTTCTCATTTGTCAATTACTATTTATGCACATTATTAATTTTACATATTATAATTTTCATTATTTTTTATACATTAAATTAAATAATCTGATTATAAGTATTTTATCAAACATATTTTTCCTTATTTACATATGATAAACTTTGATAAACTTTATATTTTTGTAAGTTATGCACAAAAAAAGCACATTCATTTCTATGATTCTTACAAAACATAAAATGAATGTGCTTTTTTATTTTATAACTCATAAATGATACTCACGTCCGATGAAATCTGGTGCTCAGTATATAGCCGGTATCAATGCCCGATTCTTTTTACAGAGTCTCCCTGCCGCAGGGTGGGTGTAAAATAATTCGTATGGATCCCTCCGATCTCTTCATGCCGAATCCGGCTGATCAGCACTTCCACTGCCTTTCGCCCCATCTGCTCCCCCGGCTGAATGATACTGGTCAGCATGGGATTCACCCACCCGGCCTCCCTGAGATTTCCAAAACTCACGATCGAAATATCCTCTCCGATCACCTTGTTGTTATCTCTGGCATATTCATATACCCCCAGTGACATTTCTCCATTGCAGGATACCAGCCCTGTCACCCCCTTTGAAAGAAGATAACCGGTTCCCTCGTACCCTGACTGCCGGGAATATTCTCCATAGTAGACCAGTTCTTCGTCATACTCCAGGCCATGGAGCGCCAGGCTGTCTTTATAGCCTTCCACTCTTTTTCTGGTGTTATAGATTTCTTTTTTTCCGGCCAGAATCCCAATCCTTCGATGGCCGTAGCTGAGCAGATGGTCCATTGCCATGTCAGCGCCCAGTTTATTGTCCGTTGTGATAAAATCACAAAACACCTTATAGACCGCTTTATCCAACAGAAGATACTGGATCCCGGAATGCTTCAGCGCTTCCCCCAGCAGGATATGGTTATCCCCTGTATTCATGTCATTCGGCGGAATCAGGATCAACCCGGCCGCCCCAATGAACACCGCTATTTCAATCTGCTCAATACACTTCTGCGTTGTCTCCGAACAGTATAGCTGAAATACATGGTAGTCATACAACGACGCATACTCTTCAATCCCCTGCATGCATTCTTCGATCAGTTCATTCCGAAGGCGCGGATAGATCAGCGCGATCAGCCGGCCGCTGTACCTGCTTTTGCTTTTTATTCTGTCTTTCTTTCTGACATAGCCGATTTCCCTGGCCGTATCAAATATTTTCTGTCTCGTTTCTTCTGAGATTCTGCAATCCCTGTGATTCAGCACCAAAGAAACACTTGCAGAAGAAACTCCGACCCGTTCTGCAATCTCCCTGATCGTTGCTTTCAATCAATCACCTCACTCCTTTTGCGGGAGTTCAATTTGCCCTCTTCCTATTCTAGCCGTCAGACAAGCAGATTGCAAGTTTTTTGGTAAATATTTACTATTTAATTTTCAGAAAAAAAGTTTAGCAGCATCAGCGCATTGTCCAGATTCGAAGCATTACCAGCCAGACCAGCCACCGGCTTTTCCATCGGGACCCCGGCAATCTCCCCGGCATATTTTCCAAAACAGCTTTCCGGTCCCGTACCAGTCACATTGCCTTCCTTATCATACTCCGCCAGTCCGCACAGGAAAGCGTCCGGCTGCTCTGCTTCTGTGTCGCCCAGATCCTTCAGATACCCGGCCTGTGCGTATTCCGTCATCTGCTCTTCTTCCCCTATGACCACATCCACTACCTCCGCCCGAATCCAGGTCAGCGCAACCGCTTTATTCGTCCCGACTCCGGCAGAAATGGTCCGAATCTCTATTTCCTCATCCTCGGCCGCCCCAAGCACTTCCCGGACCTGCTGCTCCAGCACGGAGGTATCCTCCATAAATTCCAGGACCAGCACGGAAACAGCCGTCTTTTTGTTCTGCACAAACATGATATTGATAAAATATGCTGCAAGCAGAAGGACCGCACAGCCTGCCAGCAATACGGCGGCATATTTTCTTATGAAACTGATCAAGTGATTTTCTTTTTTCTCTGCCATCTCTCTACTCTTTGATAAACCGCATTGTCGTCACATCAAACATCCCGGCTTCCGTAAGCCGCAGCTCCGGAATCACGGTCAGCGCCATAAAGGAAAGCGTAATGAACGGATCCACTCCCTCGGATACGCCCATGCTCCGCGCCTTCTGTACCATTTCTCCGGTTTTCTTCTGCACAGCCTCCGCACGGTCCACGCTCATCAGTCCGCCGATGGCAAGGGGAAGCTCATCCACTACCTTGCCGCCGGAAGCGATCACATATCCGCCCTGGATCCGCTCCAGTTCCCGGACTGCGCACAGGATATCCCGGTCGTTATCGCCTGCCGCAATGATGTTGTGGGAATCATGGGAAATGGTCGTCGCAATAGCGCCGGACTGGATCCCGTATCCTTTCACCGGGCACACTCCTACCTTTCCGTTTTTGCCGTGCCGCTCTACCACGGCCAGCTTCGCGTAATCCTTGTCCGGAATAAACACGCCATGCCGGCCCGGAACTTCTTCCACCCTGTGCAGAGTCAGCAGCTCATTCGGCACCAGCTCCAGCACATGGTTCTTTTCTTTTTTTGTCAAAAGCAGATCTTCCTCTGACATGCTCCGGATCCGGACTGTACGGAGAAGGGATCGGTCCTTGAGTTCATATCCGAAGGAATCCAGCCATGCTTCCTCCACGATCCTCCCGTCCTTGAGCACCATGGAAGGCACTGCTTCCTTCAGATTGTCAATGATCAGAAGGTCTGCCCGGTAGCCCGGCCCTACTGCGCCTGTGTCCTTGAGGCCATAAAACCTTGCCGCATTCCAGGACGCCATTTTGTATGCCCGCGCCTCCGGCACGCCCAGGGCGATGGCCTTGCGGACGCAGTAATTGATATGTCCGTCCTTTTCGATATCCTCCAGATGCTTATCGTCCGTACAGAACATGCACTGATCCAGGGAAGCCCCGTTTTTGAGGAGACCGCTTAAGATCCCTTCCAGGTTCTTCGCCCCGCTGCCTTCCCGGACCAGGATGTGGAATCCGGCCCGAAGCTTTTCCAGTGCTTCCTCGCCGGTGGAGCACTCATGGTCGTCCTGAATCCCGGCCATCCGGTATGCCTGGATCTCTTTCTGTGAGATCCCCGGAGCATGCCCGTCCATCACCATATCCGAAAACGCATCCAGCTTATCCAGGGTTTCCGGCTCCTCGTTCAGCACATCCACGAACCGCATCATCTCTCCCAAGCCCAGCACCCTCGGATGGGATTTGTATTGTGCCATGTCCTCTGCCAGAAATTTTCCGGCGCCGTTGGTGTCAATGTTGGTGGCAGGCACCGACGAGGGCACCATCACATAGACGTCCGCCGGAACCTGCTCCGACGCGTCCAGGATATAGTCCATCCCCCGCTTTCCGCTGACGTTCACGATCTCATGAGGATCCGCCACGATCCCGGTGGTCCCTTTTCTGATGATATACTTCGTAAACTCCAGGGGGGACACCATGGAGGATTCAATATGTACATGGGCGTCGATCAGCCCCGGGGCGATGTACTTGCCCGTGCAGTCAATCTCCCGTTCCCCTTCGTAGCTCCCCAGTCCCACAATGCGGCCGTCCACAATGGCCACATCACAGGGGACGATCTCCTCTGAAAATACATTCAATACGCTGCCGTTCTTCAGTACCAGGTCTGCGGGAATCTCGCCCTTCGCAGCCCGGATCATACTTTTGCTCATAGCTGCCTCCTTCTCCTTTTTTCTTTGCACACTCTCTATAAAATCTTTTTTCAGCTTCATACTATCATCTGGTGTTGTAATCAATCTTAGCATAAAGGAAACCGCTTTGCAAGCAGGGCAAAAATTCTTAATCTAAACATGTTTGTCATTTTCTTTTCTGAAATTTCTCCGCAGAAAATGAACCGCCCATCTATGAGCGGTTCAAAAATCTAACATTTTTCTTCACAATGTTCCAAAAAGCACCCTTCCTCATGGGAATAGATCACCCCGACTGCCTGCAGATACGCATAGATGATCGTTGTCCCGACAAAGGTCATCCCCCGCTTTTTCAGATCCTTTGACACCTGATCCGAAAGTTCTGAGGACGCAAGCCCTGTTTCATAGATGACCTTCCCGTCTGTCCAGTGCCAGATATACTCCGAAAAACTCCCGAATTCCTTCTGAATCTCCCGAAACACATTTGCGTTGGATACCGCGGCCCGGATCTTCCGTTTATTGCGGATGATATCCGGATTTTCCTGCAGCCTTTCGAAATCCTTTTCCGTATACGCGCACACCTTTTCCAGATCAAATCCTTCGAATGCCTCCCGGAACGCCTCCTGCTTATTCAGCACGCATTCCCAGGAGAGCCCGGCCTGAAAGGATTCCAGTATCAGCATTTCAAACAGCTTATGGTCGCCATATACGGGAACCCCCCATTCCTCATCATGATAATGAATATACTTCTCATTGTTGGGATTAGCCCAGCGGCATCTGCTTTTTCCATCGCTCCACTGCATGATCGTATTCCTTTCTCCAAAATTTTTCTAACTGTACGGTTGCTGATTCGAAATATCGGTTTTATTGCAATAAAACTGAGATTTTGGATTAGCAGCCTAAACCTTTTCATTCAAATCTCACCTTAATATACGCCTTGATCTCCTCCACACACTTCACAAATCCCAGCTTCCCGCTGTTCAGACACAGGTCATAGTTCCTTGCGTCCGTCCATTCCCTGCCGGTATAGTGCTTATAAAAATCAGAGCGGTACTTATCCGTCGAGGCAATGAATTTCTCCATCTCCGCCGTTGTCATGCTGTTGCGTTCCATGGCCCGGGCCAGGTTGAATTCCGGCGAAGCATGGACAAATACGCTGACCACGTTGGGATAGTCCTTGAGCACAAAATCCGCCGCACGCCCGATGATCACGCAGGTCTCGCTTTTTGCCAGCCGCTTGATGACCTCCGCCTGCCAGTTGAACAGATTTTTCGCAGATACGAAATCCTTATGTCCCGGCGGGATCACCTTCCCGTCATAGAGATCTGTCGTCATGCGCAGCAACAGGTTATTCCTCAGCTTTTCGTCAAACTGCATGAAAAGCTGCTCATTGATGCCGCTCTCCTCCGAAGCCATTTTCAGAAGGTTCATCCCATAGCAGGGGATCCCCAGCTCCTTCGCGTACATTTCCCCCACGGTCTTTCCGCCGCTTCCATACTGCCTTGCGATCGTTACTACAATATTTTCCATATCCGCAGTCCTCCTCTCTCCTGCTGAAAAAACGCTGCCATGCACAGAAGTCCCGTCACGGACGATTTCCAGCTGCAGACAGCGTTTCTGTCATTCTTTCAATTCCCTTTCACCGTTTTATTCTCCCAGATACGCCTTCTTGATGGAATCATCGTTCATCAGTTCTTTCGCGTCTCCGTCCAGCACGATCTTCCCGGTCTCCAGCACATACGCCCGGTCTGCGATGGATAATGCCTTCTTCGCGTTCTGCTCTACCAGAAGCACGGTGGTCCCGCCTGCGCTGACCTCCTGGATGATATCAAAGATCTCATTCACCAGGATCGGGGACAATCCCATAGACGGCTCGTCCATCACGATGATCTTCGGATGGGACATCAGCGCCCGGCCCATAGCCAGCATCTGCTGCTCCCCGCCGCTTAAGGTCCCTGCAAGCTGGTTTTTCCGCTCCTCCAGACGTGGAAACCGTTTGTAGACCATTTCTAGAGTCTGGGCGATCTCCGCCTTGTCCTTTCTCGTATAGGCCCCCATTTTCAGATTCTGGTACACGGACAGCTCCGCAAATACACGCCGCCCCTCCGGTACATGAGCCATCCCCAGGGATACGATCTTGTGGGCCGGAACCTTCGTGATATCCTTTCCCTCGAAGATCACGGAGCCCTTTTTCGGGGACAGAAGACCTGTGATGGTATGCAGGATCGTCGTCTTTCCCGCGCCGTTGGCGCCGATCAGGGCGATGACCTCGCCTTCGTTGACCTCAAAGGAAATGCCCTTGATAGCCTGGATCACGCCGTAAAATACTTCGATATCTTTGATTTCAAGCATTGCCATGATCTCACCCCCTATTCTCCCAGATATGCCTTGATGACTTCCGGATTGTTCAGCACATCGCTTGTCTTGCCCTCGGCCAGTACCTGTCCGAAGTTCAGTACGGTCAGCTCCTCGCAGATCCCGGACACCAGTTTCATATCGTGCTCGATCAAAAGCACCGTCATGTCAAAGGTATCCCGCACGAAACGGATCGTCTCCATCAGTTCCTTTGTTTCATTGGGATTCATGCCCGCCGCAGGCTCATCCAGGAGCAGAAGCTTGGGCTCCGTCGCCAGCGCCCGGGTGATCTCCAGCTTCCTCTGCTTTCCGTATGGAAGGTTGGAAGCCAGCGTCTGAGACTCCCTGTCCAGGTCAAAGACCTTCAAAAGCTCCATGGCCTTTTCGTCCATTTCCTTCTCCACCTTATAGTATCTGGGAAGGCGCAGTACGCCCTCCAGTGTGGAATACGGATGATGATTATGCAGGCCTGCCTTCACATTATCCAATACAGTCAGCTCCTTAAACAGACGGATATTCTGAAAGGTCCTCGCAATGCCTGCCCGGTTGATCTCGATGGTTTTCTTTCCGACGATGTTTTCCCCGTCCAGCGTAATGATCCCTTCATTCGGCCGGTATACCCCGGTCAGCAGATTGAAGACCGTAGTCTTGCCCGCGCCATTGGGACCGATCAGGCCGTATAGACAGCCCTTTTCGATATGCAGGTGAAATTCATTCACCGCGCGCAGCCCGCCAAAGGAGATTCCCAGATTTTTCACTTCCAGTAATGCCATAATTTTCAAACCTCCTCTGCCTTTGCTTTTTTCCTTGCACGGAACTTCTCCGCATACTTCTCTCTCCACTCAATCGCCTTGGGGCTCCAGTTAAAGAGCATCATCGCAATCAGCACCACCGCGTAGATCAGCATCCGGTAATCACTTAAGCTCCGCAGCAGTTCCGGAAGCAGCGTCAGAACGATAGCCGCAATGATGGAGCCCCGGATATTTCCGATACCGCCCAGTACGACGAACACCAGGATCATGATGGACATGTTGTATCCGAAGTTCTTAGGCTGAGCCGTCAGAGTCGCCAGATTGTGGGCATAGATCACGCCCGCCACGCCTGCCAGCGCCGCAGAGATGGAAAATGCCATCAGCTTGTATTTGGTCACATTGATCCCGATGGACTCCGCCGCGATCCGGTTGTCACGGATTGCCATGATGGCGCGGCCGCTCCGGGAATGGATCAGGTTCAGTACGATAAACAAGGTCAGCAGGATCAGAAGCACTCCCACTGTAAAGGAGGAATCCTTGGGCGTTCCCGTGATTCCCTGGGGGCCGTTGATGATGACCACCCCGTCCGGCTCCATATTCAGCGCCATCACGTCCTTCGTAGAAAAATGAAATCCGTTGGCGTCTTTTCCGATAAACAGGATGTTCATGATATTTTTAATAATCTCGCCGAAGGCCAGTGTCACGATCGCCAGGTAATCCCCTTTCAGGCGCAGTACCGGGATTCCGATCAAAATGCCACAAACCCCTGCCGCCGCCGCCCCGATCAGCAGGGCGATAAAATACCGCAGGCCCGCAACCGGGATCGCCGCTGACGTACATTTTGAGAAAAAGGCGCTGAAAAAGGCGCCCACGCACATGAATCCGGCGTGGCCCAGACTCAGCTCTCCTAAGATCCCTACGGTCAGGTTCAGGGAAACCGCCAGGATCACATAAGCGCACAGCGGCACTAAAAGCCCCTGCATGAGGCTGGAAAGGCTGCCTGACATGATCAGTGCCTGTACAATGAGATAGAGGACGATCACCATCACATATGTGATCAGATTATTTCTAGTCATTTTATTCATCTTTTTCATCCCATTCACCTACACTTTCTCCTGAATATTCTTGCCGAGGATTCCGGCAGGCTTCACAAGGAGCACCACGATCAGCACGCCGAATACGATGGCGTCTGCCATCTGGGAAGAAATGTATGCCTTTCCGAAGATCTCAATGATGCCAAGCAGGATCCCACCGATCATAGCCCCCGGAATCGAGCCGATCCCGCCGAATACCGCCGCCACAAATGCCTTAATTCCAGGCATGGCGCCTGTATACGGGGTCAGGGTCGGATAAGTCGAGCAGAGCAGCACGCCTGCAATGGCCGCCAGAGCAGAACCAATGGCAAAGGTCAGCGCAATGGTCCCGTTGACATTGATCCCCATAAGCTGAGCCGCTCCCTTATCCTCGGACACTGCCCGCATGGCCTGTCCTGCCTTGGATCGGTTGATAAACAAGGTCAGTCCCGCCATAATCACGATGCAAGCCCCGATGGTCATGATGGTCTCTCCGGAAATGGTCAGATTGCCTTCCGCAAGCACCACCGGGGGAATCGGAACAACAGAGGTAAAGGATTTTGTGTTGGCGCCGAAGATCAGAAGCGCCAGATTCTGCAGCAGATAGCTGACACCGATCGCGGTGATCAGAACTGCCAGCGGGGATGCCGCGTTGCGCAGAGGCTTATAAGCCACCCGCTCAATCAGCATTCCCAGCACGGTACAGAAAATAACCGCTGCCAGCACCGCCGCCGCGGGAGGAAGCCCCGCGCCGGTCATGGCAGTCAATACTACATAAGCACCGATCATGATAACATCACCGTGCGCAAAATTCAGCATCTTCGCGATGCCATATACCATCGTATAGCCCAGCGCAATGATTGCATATACGCTTCCCAGGCTGATACCATTGATCAAATAAGATATAAAGCTCATATACCCGTCCACCTGTCTCTCATTTTTTTAGGAGAAATGATACAAATAGAAGGCTATCCCGAAAGATAACCCTCTATCTGATATTACATACGTTTCCATGGTCTTTTACAGACCTCTTTTTATACCGATCGTCAGATCATCATTGCTTACTCAACTACCGCATAATCTCCGTCTGCGATCTTCACTACCATAGGCTCTTTGCTCGGCTCGCCGTTTGCTTCCCAGGCCAGTGCCTTTGCAGTCACTCCGTCGATAGTGATCTCTGTCATGGCTGTTTTCATAGCGTCACAGATATCGGCCGCGCTCATGTCCGCGGTCACGCCTGCTTTTTCCATAGCCGCCTTGATGGCATAGATTCCGTCATACGCGTCTGCCGCAAACTGGTTCGGTGTTCCGCCGTAAGCTTCTTCGAAATCTGAGACAAAGTTCTTGATCGCTTCCTCCTCAGAGGTCGGTGTAAACGGGCTCAGGAACATCAGATCCTGCGCCATAGACGCATCAAATCCGTCCACGTCCAGGATACCGTCCATACCGTCGCATCCGAAGAAGATCGGCTCATAATTGATGCCTGCTGCCTGCTGCAGTACAAGGGCTGCCTCAGAATAGTAGAACGGCAGGAATACCAGCTCTGCGCCCGCGTCCTTCGCCTTCTGGAGCTGTACGGAGAAATCGGTCTTGCTCTCTGCCGTAAACGCCTCAGTCGCTACCAGTTCCAGACCCTGGTTCTTTGCCTCTGTCGCAAATGCCTGATAGATCCCTGTGGAGTATACATCCGAACTATCATAGATAACCGCAACCTTCGTCGCCAGCTTATTCTCTCCAATGTATTTTGCAGACTCCAGTCCCTGCATCGGGTCGGAGAAGCATACACGGAACGCATTGTCATACTGCACGCACTCTACTGCGGTTCCTGACGGTGTCAGAAGGAACATGTTGTCCCCCTGTGCCACATCGCCGACTGCCACACAGGGAGCAGAAGTCACGGTTCCCAGCAATGCCTGCATGCCCCAGTCCTTCAGGGTGTTATAAGCATTGACTGCCTTCTCCGCGTCATTCTCATCATCCTGGAAATTAAACTCGATCTGGATGCCGCCTATGCCGCCGTCCGCATTGATCTCCTTAACTGCCAGCTCCGCGCCGTTCTTTACAGCCATGCCGTAGATCGCTGCCCCGCCGGTGGTAGGTCCGATCCCGCCGATCTTCAATACCGCGTCGCCGCTCCCGGCATCACTGCTGCTCTCGCTGCCGCTATTGCTTTCGCTGCTGTTGCTGTTGCTGTCACTGCCGCTGTTCCCGCCGCCGCATCCGGCAAGCATTCCAACCGTCATGGCTGTGACCATTGCGGCTGACAAAAATTTCTTCCAATTTCTCATCTTATCTTTCCTCCCAAATAACAGAGTACGCTCTGTTCTTCTTTTCTCAAAAATCATATCGTGGATTGGGAGTTTTGTCAAGTATTTTATAAAGAATTCAATGCCTGCTGTGTTACTATTCACAGTTTTTATCTGACTGTGAATAGTAACTGCCTGCTTTAAATCTTCTATACTACACGATTAAGTTCGACATCGCTCCATAACATGTCATGTATATACCAGTTCTTGCTCTGGTCAATGCCACATGCAGCAGACATTTCTCTCCCATCTCAAATTCCTCAAGAGATATATCATCTGAGAAGTCGCCGCGGGCTCCGTTTGGAAGCGCCCTCTTATTGACTCCGACGGCAAAAATGTAATGGAACTCCAGGCCTTTTATCCTGTGCATAGTAGCGATACGCACACCGTTAAAGGAGCGGTCATCCACCTTGTTCGCTTTAATCTCAAATATATCAATCTGGTTGTTGCGGTGTCCTTCTTTTCTTCTTTCCCAATATCTTCTCCCGACAGGCACTGACCGGATACCAGCTGCACCCGTCACAGATATCTGCGAGCATCTCCGGTGTCATCTCTTCCCGGATCCTTTCCACCAACTCCTGATAAATATAATCCTTTTCTTCCAACTGAAAATATTTCATCACCTTCCAGTCATACCGCTTCACCTTTTCGTTGGTACTGCACAGATCCGTCCCCAGCATATTGGGACAATCAGCGCACAAAACATCGGTGGAACAGGTCAGATGGACCATCACCGGCTCACTGCCCCGAAGTTTCTCCGTGACCCGGTTCATATTTTCTACAAATTTGTCGCTGTACCCTTTTCCGGAATATCCCTGGGTGCAGAGAAGATGATGCGGCCTCAAGTCCATTGCAGCGCCTCCCCCAATCGAACATGCAGCTTCAGCCCCAGTATGGAGGCAGCGGCCGCTTTGATCACTGCCGTCGGAAGGAAGGGCAGCACACAGGCCGTAATGCCCGTCCAAACGGATGCTTTCATCAGGATGCAGAACATCAGCACACCGACTGTATAATTGACAGCTGTCCCCAGGATCAGGAATAAAACAAACATGCCTTTCTGCTTTCTCAGCTTTGTACCCACGCCGATCAGGTATGCCATGATAGGAAAAGATAGAAGAAATCCCCCGGTAGGCCCGATGAGATGCTGGAAACCGCCGCTGAATCCGGCCAGCACCGGAGCGCCGATCGCCCCCAGCAGTACATAAATGATCATGGAAATTGCCCCCCGCTTCGCGCCGAGGACCACCCCAGCCAGAGTCACGGCAAATGTCTGCATGGTCATCGGCACGCCCATCGGCATGGGAATGGAAATCTGCGCCATGACCGCTGTGATGGCCGTCATAATGGCAATGCTGCATATGTCCTGAGTGGAAATCTTTGAATTTTGCATGGTGTATGCCTCCCTCATATTCTAATCTCATTAGTTACAGAAAACCTGTCGGCAGCAGATTTTCTGTACTGGCTTGCGAAATGGATCCCGATAGCTGCGCAGTACGCTATTGGAATTCATTCTTTTTTTAGTATAATTACATATACGCAAATTGTCAACCAATTTATTTTTATAGTTAACATTTTACTCTTCAAAAAAAGAGTTTCAGTATCGCTTGAAATCGCAGCATCTTTATAGTAAAGTTAAAGAAATTGTTGTGAGTACTTTCCTGCAATTCTGCCAATCTCTTTGATTAAAAACCAGTAGAGAAGAACTCTGCCAAGAATAAAATAATATATCTGCCAAGGCAGCCGGAGGACGTGCTCCCATCCGTTCCGAGATAAGAAATAGCCGTCCCGCTCACTGGCAATGATAGCGCATTATATAAAACGAAAGTGAGGAATACATCATGGCTTTTGACGGAATTGTCGTGGCAAACCTGGTCCACGAATTAAAAGAACAGCTTCAAAACGGAAGAATCGCAAAGATCGCCCAGCCGGAAGCGGACGAACTGCTTTTGACCATCAAGACCCCCGCCGGGCAGAAGCGGCTCTATCTGTCCGCCAGCGCGTCCCTGCCACTGGTCTATCTGACGGAGTCCAATAAGACAAGTCCCATGACCGCCCCCAATTTCTGCATGCTTTTGCGCAAGCACATTGCAAACGGACGGATCGTGGATATTTACCAGCCCCGCCTCGAGCGGATCATCCACTTTACCATCGAGCATCTCGACGAACTGGGCGATCTGTGCCGGAAGGACCTGATTGTGGAGATCATGGGCAAGCACAGCAACATCATCTTCTGCACGGAGAACGGCACCATCATCGACAGCATCAAGCATGTGTCCGCCCAGATGAGCTCGGTCCGGGAGGTGCTCCCCGGGCGGTCCTATTTCGTCCCGGATACCATGGAGAAGCAGGATCCGCTGTCTGTGGATTTTGAAACCTTTTCCCAAGTATTGCAAGCGAAGCCAATGCCTCTTTCCAAAGCCGTCTACACCAGCTTTACCGGAGTCAGCCCGGTGACGGCGGAGGCGGTCTGTTCCATCGCCCAGGTGGATTCCGGCCTTCCGGCGTCTGCATTTTCAGAGGACATCCTGCGGCATGTTTACAATCAGTTTGACATCTATTTTTCCGGCGTAAAAGAACAGCGATTTTCTCCGGCCATTTATTATGAAGGGAAGGAACCGAAGGAGTTTTCTTCTCTGCCTCTGCCCCAGAAGAGATGGGAACGTGTGGAATTCGATTCCATTTCCCGGGTGCTGGAGACCTACTATGCCCTGAAAAACACTATTACCAGAATCCGGCAGAAATCCACGGACCTGCGGCATATCCTCCAGACTGCCCTGGAACGGAATCGGAAAAAATACGACCTGCAGATGCGGCAGCTCAAAGATACCGAAAGCCGGGACAAGTTCAAAGTCTACGGTGAGCTCATCAATACTTATGGATATAATCTGGAAGAAGGAGCGAAGAAGCTGGAAGCTTTGAACTATTATAATAATGAAATGGTCTCCATTCCGCTGGATCCTACGAAAACGGCGCAGGAAAATTCCCAGCGTTATTTTGAAAAATACAACAAACTGAAACGGACCTATGAGGCTCTCTCCCGCCTGATCCAGGAGACGCAGGAGGAGATCTCCTACCTGGAATCCGTCCGCACCTCCCTGGATATTGCCATGAGTGAGGATGATCTGGCGGAGATCAAGGAGGAGCTGATCTCGTCTGGACTGATGCGGCGCAAATTTTCCAAGAAAAAAGTGAAGATCAAAAACACGCCCCTGCATTACGTTTCCAGCGACGGTTATCATATGTATGTAGGGAAAAATAATTTTCAGAATGACCAGCTCACCTTTGATCTTGCCGTCGGAAATGACTGGTGGTTCCATGTCAAGCAGGCCCCTGGCTCCCATGTCATCGTCAAGACAAACGGGGAGGATCTGCCGGACCAGACCTTCGAGGAAGCCGGACGGCTGGCCGCCTACTATTCCAGTATGCGGGGAGTGGAGAAGGTGGAGATCGACTATGTGGAGAAAAAGCATGTGAAAAAGCCCAAGGGCGGGAAGCCCGGCTTTGTAGTATACTACACAAATTACTCTCTTGTGATTGACAGTGATATCAGCGGGATCCAGGAGATTCGGTAAGGAGCTGTGCCCCAAAGCTTTACAATCCATATTTTATATCACAAAAATCAGGGAACAGACCGCCGCAGCGTCCATTCCCTGATTTTATCTTTGATCGCGCAAGGCAGCCTGAGGATCTGCGCGAAAATAACCTGCTGTTTTGCGCAGTTCCTAAAGCAGCGAATGCTCACCCCGCTGCTGCCTTGACCTCCTCAGGCACCCTGATCTCTTCCACTGTCCCATACTTGTCAAAATCCAGCTTAATACTATAGGAATTGACATTGGTTGTTTTCTCGAACTTGTCATACAGCCCGTTCATAGCCTCCGACATATCAACCACGATCCGCGCCGGGAGCAGCTTCTCCTTGTATATATTGAAGGTAATGGGGATCACCAGCTCCGAAACCGCGTCCTCATCCGGCAGCTTCACCAGGCCGTAGGCATTGAGCATCTGACCGCCGATCAGCCCTTTCAGATTCTCTCCGGTCACTTCTCCGTACATCTGATAGCACTCCTCGCCGTTGACTTCGATCATGCTGTCCGCAATCTCAAAATCCTCCACGGAATTCGACATGGTGGAAAATAAACTGTTGTCAATCGTAATAACAGACCCCTTGGTATGCTCCGATATCTCCTTGCTCCAATTGCCGTCCAGGCTGCTGTAGGTAGCTCGCCGGCCATCCTCCATCACCTGATAGACCTCCAGGACGCTTTCCAGCTCCGCCCCCCGCATCTTAATATGTGCCTTCCCCAATGCATGCCCTGCCTTCGGGTCCGACGTGCTTTCCAGGCTGATATCCATGGAAACCGAAGTTGTATACAGCACATCCTCCAGCTCAAAGTTCAGCTTCACCTTATTTGCAAAGGACGTAATCCCAGACATATTGGTTGACATGGACTCCATCAGCTTCTCGGGAGTCATTTTTTCGCCGCATGCCGTGAGCATGCACATGGACAGAACCATCAGAGCAAGGCAGCCTGCCCGTTTCCATACCGCTTTCCACTTTCGTATCATTGTCTTTTATATCCTTTCAAGAAAATTCTGTACCGGATAAGTAATCAATAAACTGCTGTGCCGTCCGGCCGGAGAGTCCCCCGTGGTTCAGCTCCCACCGGTTCGCCTCCAAGAGCAGCGTCTCCTCCGGCATATTGATCCCGTTTGCCCGGGCAAGCGTCCGCACGATCTCCTGGAACTCCTTCTTATCCGGAGAACCGTAGTAGATCGTGACGCCGAACCTGGCGACCAGAGACAGCTTTTCCTGCACGGTATCGTTGGTATGCAGCTCATCGTCCCGATCCGCCTTGTCCCGGAAGGTCTCCCGGATCAAATGCCTCCGGTTGGAGGTGGCATAGATCAGCACATTTTCCGGCTTCTTTTCCAGCCCGCCTTCGATGACCGCCTTCAGATATTTATATTCTGTCTCAAATTCTTCAAAAGAGAGGTCGTCCATATAAATGATGAACTTATAGTTCCGGTTTTTGATCTGCGCGATCACATCGTTTAAATCCCGGAACTGGTGCTTGTAGATCTCGATCATCCGAAGTCCCTGGTCGTAATACATATTCAGGATCGCCTTGATCGAGGAGGATTTTCCCGTTCCCGCATCTCCGTAGAGCAGGCAGTTGTTGGCCTTGCGCCCTTCCACAAACGCCTTCGTATTGTCGATCAGCTTTTTCTTGGCGATCTCATAGCCCACCAGGTCATCCAGGCGCACATGGGCAATATTGGAAATGGGTTCGATCCGCGCCCCTTCCCCCTCGGGATGCTCCACCCGGAATGCCTTATGAAGTCCCAGCTTCCCCACCCCGAATTCCTGATAAAACCGGGTCAGACACTGTTTAAATTCCTCCGTTCCTGCCGCTTTTCCCAGGGACCGGCTTAAACCGCAGATCCGATCCCGAATCCGTTTGTTAAATACCTTGCTGGAAGCGTTGATATTCTCATAATCCAGCAGGAGGGAAAAGCAGTCGGCGTTCAATGCCTTCTGCATGGGTCCGAAATCATAGTCAAACAGCTCTCTCATCACCTCAAAATCATGGAGCACAATCTGATTGATGCTGCCGTTCACCTGTCCTACGATCTCACAGGACGTACTGTAGGCATTCTCGTGATTGGCCAGCAGAAAGGTCAGATAGGCATGCCACAGATTGCCCTCAAACCCATACCGGGCCGCGATCTCCAGCAGTTCATTGACGCACTCGAAGAGGAGGCTTCTCAGATCCTCCTGATTATAGAATCCGTTCTCGTAATTCTCCATCAGAAAGGTCATATCCAGCAGGATATCCCCATGTTCCATATTTTTATAAAGCATCAATTCATTCGTACGCATATTCTTTTCCTCATTATATACTCATGGCCCGTAAGTATCACACCAGCCGCGGAGGGATCAGTTATGGGATGCCCCTTTGGGATGGATTCCTTACACTGCTGTTTCATTAATAATTCCCCAGGATCTTCAGGTTGATCGCTTCCTCTCTCAGCCCCCGGATCGTATTCTTCACCGCCGCGTCCCCCATGTTGCCGTCGAAATCCACGAAGAACCGGTATTCCCAGCTCTTCCCTTCCACCGGACGGGATTCGATCTTGGACATATTCAGGTCATTATATATAAAATGTGACAGCAGCCGGTACAGAGATCCACTCTGGTGAGGCACCTCGAAGCAGATGCTGATCTTGGACGCATCCTTGAGAAAAACCTTCTGGTTGGTGATCACGATAAAACGGGTGGAGTTATTCATTTCGTCATTGATGCCGTCCACCAGCACCGAAAGCCCGTGAACCTGTGCCGCGTAGGCGCTGCAGACCGCCGCCTGAGCGGGATCTTTATCTTCCAGGATCTTCTTTGCCGCAACCGCCGTATTGACCACGCTGATCTGCTGCCAGTTCGGATACTCGTCCAGAAAATGGGTGGTCTGCATCAGTGCTTCCGCCTTGGAATAGACCCGCCTGATCTCATTCAGATCCGTCCCCGGAAGTCCGGCCAGAGTATGCCGCACCGGAAGGATTGTCTCTCCTACGATATAGTTTTCAAATTCCACCAAAAGATCATAGACCTCTGTCACCGCTCCCGCCGATGAATTCTCGATCGGCAGCACCGCATAATCCGCCGCTCCGTCCTCGATAGCCTCCATGGCGTCCCGGAATGTCCGCACATGGAAATTATTGCAGCCTTCCCCAAAATATTTCAGCATGGCCGCCTGTCCGTAGGCGCCTTCTACTCCCTGATAGACTACACGTGCCGTATCCTTTTCCAGGGAATCGATCCCGATAAAGGGCAGCTTCCCCAGGGCGCCGGCCTCCACCATCTGCTGGTACTGCAGCTTCCGGCTCATGGACATGAGCTGTTCGTATAACTCCTGGATCCCTTTTTTATTGAACTCATTGGAAGCCTTCGAAGCCACATCGTTCAGCTTATTGCGCTCCCGCTGCCGGTCCAGCACCCGTCCCCAGTTCTGTACCTTAAGCTCCCCCACTTCCTCGCAGACCTTCATCCGCTCTTCATAAAGCCTGACGATCTGCTCATCAATCCCATCCAAACGTACCCTCAAGTCTTCCAGTGCAGCCATACTCTCTTCTCCTTTGTCCCTGTTTCAATTCATTCTTATTAGTATAATATATTTTTTTAATAAATGCTACTATTTTAACAAAACATATTTTTCAAAATTTTGTTGACAAAGGGTCATTTTTAAGATATTGTATGTAAAAGAATGTTGCTGTGAACAGTAACATCAGAATCCGTATCCGGAGAAAGGAGGCAGACAGATGAACCAGATCAGACACAATATGATACGAAGGCGCAAACCAGGACCAGTCACCGCTTGTCGTTGTATCACTGTTCCTTTTATTTCCGCATTTTCTATTTCCTGTCTGGGAAAGATGTTCAATTCATCTGATTTATTTATATTTTCTGTTTTCCTTTTCCCAAAAACATACGGTTTTGAATCGTTATTACCGTGATCATTCACACAAAGTACGAGGAGGTATTTTATGAGACACTTGATGAGCCCTCTGGATTTATCTGTTGAGGAATTGGACACTCTTTTGGAACTTGCACAGGATATCGAGGCACATCCCGAAAAATATGCTCATGCCTGCGAAGGCAAGACGCTTGCGACCTTATTTTATGAGCCAAGCACACGGACGCGCCTGAGCCATGAAGCTGCCATGCTGAATCTGGGCGGCAATACGATGGGATTTTCCTCTGCGGATTCCAGCTCTGCCGCAAAGGGGGAAAGCGTATCCGATACGATCCGGACAGTTTCCTGCTACGCAGATATCTGCGCCATGAGACATCCCAAGGAAGGCGCTCCCATGGTGGCCTGCCAGCATTCCGGCATTCCGGTCATCAACGCAGGCGACGGAGGACATCAGCATCCGACCCAGACTCTGACCGACCTTCTGACCATCAAGAATCTGAAAGGACGTCTGGACAATCTGACCATCGGCCTCTGCGGGGACTTAAAATTCGGCCGTACCGTACACTCCCTGATCCATGCCCTGGTCCGTTACACCGGCATCCGTTTCATCCTGATCTCTCCGGAGGAATTAAGACTCCCGGATTATATGCGACAGGATGTCCTGGACAGACAGCAGATCCCGTATCGAGAGGTTGTCCGTCTGGAGGACGCGCTTCCGGAGCTGGATATCCTGTACATGACCCGAGTTCAGAAGGAACGCTTCTTCAATGAAGAGGATTACGTACGGATGAAGGATTTTTATATCCTGGACCGCAAGAAAATGAAATTGGCGCCCGAGGATATGTATGTGCTCCATCCACTTCCCAGGGTCAACGAAATCTCCGTAGAGGTAGACGACGATCCCCGCGCCGCATATTTCCGTCAGGTACAGTACGGCGTCTATGTGCGTATGGCTCTGATCCTGACGCTTTTGGATATCCATGTGGACTGATTTTTGAACATAGCTCAAGTGTAACCTTATTATAGAACAATACAGTCCTTCCGTGCCGCAAAGCATCGGCCAGAAAACCGCGGTTTCAGGCTGGCGCGATACGGATGCGGAAGTTCTGCGGATGATGAAAAAGAAAGAGGCCGAATATGGTAAATAGTACATTGAACGTTGGAAAGCTTTCCGAAGGTTTTGTTTTAGATCACATCGAGGCAGGAAAAAGTATGGAAATCTACAAGTACCTGCATCTGGATAAACTGGACTGCTGTGTTGCCATCATCAAGAACGCAAAGAGCAGCAAGATGGGCAAAAAAGATATCATCAAGATCGAGTGCCCCATTGATTTTATGGATCTGGATATTCTGGGATTCATTGACCACAACATTACGGTCAATATCATTCAGAACGAACAGATCGTAGAGAAAAAGCTGTTAAAGCTTCCCGCGGAGATCAAGAATGTGATCCGCTGCAAGAACCCGAGATGCATCACATCCATTGAGCAGGGTCTGGACCATATCTTTATCCTGACGGATGAGGAGAACCAGGTTTACCGCTGCAAGTACTGCGAGGAGAAGTACCGCAGCATAAAATAATCCCGCATAATTTCCACCTGTATGTTTTTTTCATTGTATGGAGTCGATTGGATACTCTTTAGAGCATTCAGCCGAACAGATGGAATCATTTTAAAACAGCAGCATAAAAATACAGCCTGCGCATGTTATCCGCGGAAGGCTGTATTTTTTATATCATCTATGAGCTTCGCCGCAGCCGCCCCTCACAGCAAGCTGCTTTTTTCCTCTTGTAAAAGTTTCAACACCTCTCCGCAATCTCATAAATCAGGTGCTCGGTATCCTCCCATCCCAGACAGGGATCGGTGATAGATTTTCCATAGATCCGTTCACTGTCGATGCTCTGACAGCCTTCCACCAGATAACTCTCGATCATCACTCCCTTGATCAGTTTTTTCAACTCCGGGTTGTAACTCCTGCTGTGGAGCACCTCGCTGGTGATGCGGATCTGTTCCCGGAACTTCTTGTCCGAATTGGAATGGTTCACATCAATCACCGCCGCCGGATTCTTCAACTCTTTTTTCTGATACATATCCAGCAGCCGTACCAGATCCTCATAGTGATAATTGGGGATGCAGGTTCCATACTTATTTACGCCGCCCCGCAGGATCACATGCGCAAGCTCATTGCCTTCTGTGCTCACATCCAGTCCCCGGTAGATAAAACGGTGAGAATTCTGCGCCGCAATGACGGAATTTAACATCACCGAAAAGTCGCCGCTGGTGGGGTTCTTCATTCCGATGGGAATATCCATGCCGCTGGCTGTGAGCCGATGCTGCTGATTCTCTACGGAACGCGCCCCGATAGCCTCGTAGGACAGAATATCATCCAGATAGCTCCGGTTCTCCGGATAAAGCATCTCATCCGCTCCGGTCAGCCCGCTCTCCTCCATGACCCGGATATGCATCTTTCGGATCGCCAGGATCCCCGCATAAAGGTCCGGCGCCTTATCCGGCTCCGGCTGGTGCAGCATCCCCTTGTACCCTTCTCCGGTCGTCCTGGGCTTATTCGTATAGATCCGCGGGATCACCATCAGACGGTCCGAAACCTTTTCACTGACCCTGGCAAGCCGGGTCACATATTCGCAGACCGAATCTTCATTGTCCGCAGAGCAGGGGCCTACCAATACGATAAACTTATCCGAAGCCCCGGTAAAAATATCCCGGATTTCCTGATCCCTTTCCTTTTTTATCTGACGCAGCTTCTCTGTCAGAGGATATTCTGCCTTCAAGTCTGTCGGCAGGGGCAGCTGTGCATTTACAGTCATTCCCATTGGTGTGCCTTCTTTCTTTATAAAAATAGTTTCAGATTTAAGCAAGACGATAAGCCGGGTTATGTCGTTGGACAATCATCTATCTAGGCCCGGCGTCGCCGCCAGGCTCAAGCGACCTACCTAAAGCGTGACGGGCCGCCACATCGCTTTCTTCCGGTCTTGCTTCGGATGGGGTTTACATGTGCCCTCTCTGTTACCAGAGAGGCGGTAGTCTCTTACACTGCCTTTCCACCCTTACCCCATGTCTTTGTGTACTGACAAGCCGAAATCTATGAGCTTATCAGTACGCAAAGACATAGGGCGGTTTATTTCTGTTGCACTGGCCTTGGAGTCACCTCCACCGGACGTTATCCGGCATCCTGCCCTGTGAAGCCCGGACTTTCCTCGTCTGCAGCCTTTCGGCTCCCGCAGCCGCGATTGTCTGTCTTACTTAAACCTGAATCCACTGTTTCTGCTGTGCGGAACACGCGTCTATCATACTTCCAGGTCACACCCTGGCCAGACCGCAGCCTGGAACTCAGGCTGCCCTGACTGCCGTTAGACAGACCTGTGCTCCGATGCTCCATACATCCATTACGACACCCCCGGGTCTTTTAGCAGACCATCGCCGTCCGCCGCCGTAGTCGCCAGCTCGTCGCACCGCTCATTCTGAGGATGCCCGGCATGTCCCTTGATCCAGTGGAATGTCACCTCATGATTTTTTTTCGCCTCCAGAAGGCGCTTCCAGAGATCTACATTCTTCACCTCTTCGTTTTTTCCGCGCTTCCACCCCTTTTTGACCCAGCCCTCGATCCAGTGCTGGTTGAAGGCGTTGACCACATACTGAGAATCCGAATAGACCTTCACCTGACAGGGGCGGTTCAGGGCTTCCAGTCCCACGATCACCGCCATCATCTCCATCCGGTTATTGGTGGTCTTTACATATCCCTGGGACAGCTCCTTTGTATGCAGCTCTCCTTTCGGATCCACATATTCCAGTACCGCGCCATAGCCGCCGGGCCCCTGCGGGTTTCCCCGGGCCGAACCGTCCGTATATAAGTTTACCTGCATTTTCTTCTCCGTTCTTCTCTGAACCCCGGTTCCTGAATCCAATATTCATACAAGCAGGGGCAAATAATAAACATTGCGACATAGTAAAGTCTGATTACTTCACGGCAATAAAAAGGTCTGCCCCGGCTCTCGGATCTCCATGATCCGCTCCCTGTATTTTGCCGTACACGCCTCTTTCTTAAGCCGTTCGAAAATTCCATAGTCATTCCAGAAATGCATGGGAAACACGCATTTGGTCCGGGTGTGGAGCATAAAGAACTCCAGCCCTTCTGCATACCGCCCTTCCAGCCTGGGATCTACGGGAACAAATGCCGCATCAATGGTCTCACCGCCGATCTTTTGAATCTCCCGCTCATAGCTCCGGCGCATCATCTTTACATAGTCTTCGCCCTCTTCGTCCCAGTACCATGCATTCAGATCCCCTGCATGATAAAGGACCTTCCCCTGATATTGAACCAGAAAAGCGACGCCCTCATCCGTAGAGCACAGGGTCCGGATCCGGCATCCCTGCACATCCAGCTCTTCCTCCGGCTTTACGAACCATATATTTTCTTCCCGGCCCCCATGCTTCAATGCATCCCTTTTGATATCTTTTGATAAAATGTAAAAGGTATGGGGCATCTTCTCCTGAAATTCAAATATCCTTCTCTGATAGTGGTCCTGGTGCGCATGGCTTGAAAAAATGAAAAACTTCTTTCCCGGATCCAGCTCCGGCAGCTCACCGCGGTAGTAGTCAAACAGGAAATACGCATCCTCCAGTTCCACCTGAAATCCACTATGCTCGATATATAGCACTTTGATCATACGATAACCTCACTCCTTGCCTAAAGAACTGTAAAGAGTAATCTTCTTTCACGGCGCCTTGCGCTCTGTTGCAAAGTATCCGGCCAGTATAGCTGAGATTTCTCAGACATTCAGCATCTCCACCGCCCGCACCAGCTCCGGCAGGATAAATTCGATCCCTTCCTTTGCCAGCTTTCCGCTGTCTGGAAGGTTCACCATGACCGTCCGGTTGCGGATACCGGCTGCCGACCGGTCCAGTATGATTTTTTTTGAATACCGAATACTGTATGCACGGATGGCCTCCGGGATCCCCGGAAGCAGGCGTTCCGCCGCATCTGTCAGAGCATCCGGCGCGCAGTTCTTTTTCAGGACGCCTGTAGACCCTACCGTCAGGATCAGCTGCACCGAGCCCGTATCCGCCAGCTGTCTTAAGACTGCTTCCACCACAGTCCGGTCCTCCGGCAGCACCCCTGCCTTGACATCAAATCCCACCTGTTCCACGACACGCTTCACCGCTGTTCCCGCGGCGCTCTCCTGCTTTGCCTTGTATGCCCTTGTACTGACCGTAAATACCGCTGCCTTCATGATACCAGTCCTCTTTCATTTTATAACAGTTCCAATCAACCACCGCAACAGGATAAAGCTGATTTCCGATTGCAGTCCGGATCTTTTACATTGCGAATATCTTCTCCGCATATTCATTGGCTTTTGCAAAAATTTCTTCTTTGGAAGAATCCAGATAGAATTCCCCGTCCTGATACAGCACCTTCCCGCCGATCATCGTCATCTTCACATTCGACTTGCTCCCGCTGTACACCAGGTTTTTGTCCAGGTTGCGGATGGGCTGCATATTAGGCTGGTTTAAGTCGATCAGGATCAGATCCGCCTTTTTGCCCGGCGCAATGCTGTCGCACTCCGGCAGTCCACAGGCATAAGCCCCGTTCACCGTTGCCATTTTCAGCACTTCCCTTGCTGGAACCGCCTCGGGATCGTCGCAGACCGCCTTCTGCAGCCCGGTCACCAAAAACATCTCCCGGAACATATCCAGACAGTTGTTGCTGGCTGCCCCATCCGTTCCGATAGCTACCGGGATCCCCATCTCCAGATACCGCTTAATGGGCGCGATCCCGCTTGCCAGCTTCAGATTGGACGCCGGATTGGTGACCACATAAATACCCCGTTTCTTGATGATCTCATAATCGGTCTCATCCATGTGTACACAGTGGAACAGCGTGCCGCCGTATCGGAACAGCCCAAGGGAGTCCATATAGGCAACCGGAGACATGCCTGAACGCTCGCGGCACTCTTCGACTTCCTTGTGCGTCTCGGAGCAGTGCACAGAAACCGGAGCCTGATACCGTTCCGCCAGTGCCGCGATCCCTTCCATCAGCTCCCTGCTGGTGGTATACTCCGCATGGAAACCGATCCGATGGCTGATCTGCCGTGCCGGATCGATATTCAGCCGCAGGTAGTCCTTTTCCACCTGGTCTACGGTGCCGCCGAAATTATTAATGCTGTCACAGAACACATACCGAAACCCGGTGTCCTTTGCCGCCCGTGCCCCGTCGTCCACGTAGAAATACATATCGTATGCCGTCGTGATCCCGCTGGTCAGATATTCCATGAATGCCAGCTTGGTGAACCAGTAGAGACTTTCGCCAGTGAGCTTCCCTTCCGCCGGAAACACCTTGTTAAACAGCCATTCATCCAGCTTTAAGTCATCCGCGTGGGAACGCAGGAAGGTCATGGCCGAATGGGTATGGGCGTTCTTGAAGCCCGGCATCAGCAGATTGCCCTGGCCGTCGATCTCCCTGTCCCATACCTTTCCGTCCTTACGCTCAGGCCCCGCATAGGTGATGGTATCATCCTGGATCCATACCTCTCCCTGAAAGATATCTTTCCCTTCTTCCATGGTCAGTATTCTTACATTATAAATTCTTGTGTTCATGGATTTCCTTTTTCCTCACTTTCACAGCTTTCTGATGATCTGGGTCACCAGACGCTCAAAATCCTCTGCCCGTTTATCCGCCGCAATCTGCACGTCCTCATGCTTTAGCTTCTCCTTAGAGATCCCGCTCGCCATATTGGATACGCAGGAAATGCCGCACACCCGGATGTCCGCGTGCCGTGCCGCCAGCGCCTCGCCTGCCGTGCTCATGCCCACCGCATCCGCGCCCAACGCCGCAAACATGCGGATCTCTGCCGGGCTTTCGTAATTCGGCCCGGTGGTCTGCACATAGACTCCTTCCCGGATGGGAATCCCCTCTTCTTTGGAAGTCTTCCGGATCAGCTCCTGAAGCTCCGGGTCATAGATATTGGACATATCCGGGAATCGAAGCCCCAGCTCCGAAACATTTTCCCCGATCAAGGGAGAGGGAACAAAATTGGAGATCTGGTCCGTGATCATCATGAAATCTCCCACCTGGAAATTCCGGTTGATCCCGCCTGACGCATTGGTCAAAAACAGCACCTCAATCCCCATCAGCTTCATCACCCGGATCGGCAGCACCACCTCCTGGGGCGTATACCCTTCGTAAAAATGAACCCGTCCCTTCATCACCACTGCCGGAACATCGCCGATCATTCCAAACAGGAATCTTCCATCATGGCCTGCCACCGTGGAGACCGGAAAATCCGGGATATCCCCGTACGGGATCTCACACTCCACCTTCATATTCCTGGCATAATTGCCCAGCCCGGAACCCAGGATCAGGCCCACTCTGGGTTGAAAATCCGTGACTGTCCTGCAATATTCATAACATGCTTTTACCTTTTCATACTGTCTGCTCATCTATCCTATCTCCTTCTTAAGCCTTGTGAAACTTCGCCGTAATGAGGTACCCTGGGTGTACATTGCCCTCCTTTGTCCGCCCCACAGACTTCCTGCGCAGGATCCCTGTTTTGCCGCTACCTGGAACACTTCCATACCAGCTCGTCCCATCTCCGGTCCACTTCCTTCTGAAACTCCCCGATCAGGTGCTCGTTTTCTTTCTTAAACAGATGTTTGAACCGCCCCTGCTTTACCAGGAAGTCCTCAATTGGAAGCTTCTTCTTCGGCTCATAGTTGAGGATCCATTTCCCTTCCGCGACCTCGAACAGCGGCCAGTAGCAGGTCTCCACTCCCAGTTTACAGATCTCCATGATATCCGGCGTATTGTACCTCCATCCCCGGGGACAGGGCGCCATGATATTTAAAAATGCCGCGCCCGGCGTATAGATCGCCTTCTCCGACTTAATATGAAGGTCCTTAAAGTTCTGTACAAATGTAGTCTGTGCCACGTAGGGGATGTCATGGCTTGCGATGATCGCCGCAAGATCCTTCCGGTTCTGTGGCTTTCCGTTGCTCTTCGTGCCTACCGGTGTGGTTGTCGTATCCGCATACATGGGAGTCGCGGAGGAACGCTGGATCCCGGTGTTCATGTAAGCGCCGTTGTCATAGCACACATACACCATGTCGTGATTCCGTTCCATGGCGCCGGACAATGACTGAAAACCGATGTCATAGGTTCCGCCGTCTCCTCCGAAGGTGATGAACTTGTACGTCGCATCCAGCTTCCCTTTTCTCTTCAATGCCTTATAAGCGCCTTCCACGCCGCTCAAGGTCGCCCCCGCGTTTTCAAAGGCATTGTGGATATAGCTGTCCTCCCATGCCGTATATGGATAAGTAAATGTAGAGACCTCCAGACAGCCGGTGGCATTGCCGATCACGGCCTTGTCTCCTTCATGGAGCCCACGCAGGACATTGCGCACCGCAATGGTCCCGCCGCATCCCGCGCACATCCGATGTCCGGGAGCCAGACGCTCCGGCTTATTCATGGTTTCTTTAAAATTGTAGCTCATATCCTGTCCCCCCCTATTCTCGAATTCCAAGATAGCGGTAGGTTTCCCCTGTCTCGCCGTCTTCTGCAATCTGTTTCAGGGCTGCAAAAATATGCTCCATATCTTCCACGCGCACGTCCCGTCCTCCCAGTCCGTAGATATAATTCACTGCCAGGGCCTGAGAACGTGCACGGAACAATGCTGCCATCACATCTGCGCCCAGCGGTCCTCCATGATTCGTATAGCCTTCCGCCCGGTCCATGACCGCAACGGCCTTCACCCCGGATAAAGCCTGCGCGATCTCCTCCGCCGGGAAGGGGCGGTACATCCGGATCTTCACCAGTCCCACCTTCTCGCCCTTTGCCCGCAGCCAGTCGATGGCATCCTTGGTTGTGCCTGCCGCAGACCCGATCATCACTACGGCCAGCTCAGCGTCTTCCATGCAATATTCTTCAAACAGTCCGTATTTCCTGCCGGACAATGCGGCAAATTCCTTCGCTGTCTCCAGCACCACCCGGCTTACATGCTTCATGCCCTCGGCCTGGTTCCGTTTTGCTTCCATATAATAATCCGTAATGGAATAGGGGCCTACTGCCATGGGGCAGTCCGGATTCAGCAGATAGTTTTCCGGCTCATACTCTCCCACAAAGCTCCGTACCTCTTCGTCCTCCAGCAATTCCATATTCTCCACCGCGTGACTGGTAATAAATCCGTCCTGGCAGATCATGATGGGCAGCCTGACATCCGGATGCTCAGAGATCCGGTATGCCTGCACCATATTGTCATAAGCCTCCTGGTTGTTCTCCGCATAAAGCTGGATCCATCCCGAATCCCGCGCGCCCATGCTGTCCGAATGGTCGCAGTTGATGTTGATGGGACCCGACAGGGCGCGGTTCACCAACGCCAGTGCCAGCGGCAGACGGTTGGACGCCGCAATATATAATTCTTCCCACATATAGGCCAGTCCGCAGGAGGATGTGGCTGTCAGGCTCCTTGCTCCCGCCGCTGAGGCACCGATCGCCGCACTCATGGAGCTGTGCTCACTCTCCACCGGAATGAACTCCGTATCCACCTGTCCGTTTGCCACAAAGGAAGCAAAGTACTGTGGAATCTCCGTGGACGGTGTGATGGGAAAAGCCGGGAATACATCCGGGTTGATCTGGCGCAGCGCGATCGCCACTGCCTCATTTCCTGATAAACGGTCTCTCTTTGCCATGTCAGTTCACCCCTTCCATCGTGATCGCACCGAAAGGACATGCCTTCACACAGATCCCACAGCCCTTGCAGTGCTCATAGTCAAATGCCCCCCGCTTATAATCCGCAACCGGGATACAGCTGTCCGGACAGACCGGAACACACATCAGACATTGTTTGCATTTTTCCTCGATAAATTCCGGCTTGTCCGTAGACCACTCACCGGTATTGAACTCCCTGGATGTGCCGGCTCCCGCAATCACCATGCCTTCCGTCAAGTCCTTCCATCCCGCTTTCACACCTAATTTACTGATATCTGCCGCCATCACCGCACCTCCTGCAATGCCATCTTCAACGCCGCCATGTTGCCCTCAATCACTTCAGGCTTACCTGCAAATTTGTGGGAAAAGGATGCCTTCATCTCTTTCAGAAAGGTCTCTTCCTCCATGATCCCCGCCACCTTCACAATGGCCGCCAGCATGGGCGTATTGGGAAAATATCTTCCCATCGTCGCCATGGATACCTTGTGGGCGTCAATGATATAAACTTCCCCTTCGTATCCTTTCAGGTGGGGAATGATCTCTTCTTTTGAACGCTGGGTATTCACCAGGATCGCCCCGTCCTTTTTCAGTCCGGAGGTCACATCCACTGCCTCCAGAAGGGATTCATCCACAACAACCACATACTGGGGATCATAGATATTGGAATGCACCCGGATCACCTGGTCGCTGATCCGGTTATACGCGGTAATGGGCGCGCCCATACGCTCCGGGCCGTATTCCGGAAATCCCTGGACATACTTTCCTGTCTGGAATGCGACATCCGCCAGCAAAAGCGCCGCCGTCTTGGCACCCTGGCCGCCCCGGCCGTGCCATCTGATCTCTGTCAGGTTCCTCATGTTCTTTCTTCCTTTCGTTTTTACTGTACTCCGCCTGCCAAAAATCAAACTGCCATACACTGACGCAGGCGGAATCAACGGCTTATATACAACTAGTACAATGTTGCATTAATAATTGAGTAATAAGTGCTCGCTGTCCATGCCATTACTGCGTTGGAGTCAGTCAACGATGCTACCGGCATCGCCTCCTTCCTCCGCCTTGTACTGACATGAACATCGGACGCTTATTACTTCAAAATTAATGCAACATTGTACTAGCAGTGTCTTCAGATCCAAAAACACTGCCAGTTTTTCATCTTGTAAGACGCAGAAAAACTGCCCGAGACAGACTTTCTGCTATTCTGCCATAAAAGCCATGTATACAGCTTCCGGTTCTTTATTTTTTCAGAAGTGACTTTCCTGTCATCTCCGCCGGCTGCTCCAGTCCCATCAGCTCGATCAGAGTCGGCGCGATATCCGCCAGGCATCCTCCCTCCCGGAGCTGATAAGCCGGGTCTGCATTGACCAGGATAAAGGGCACCGGATTGGTCGTATGGGCGGTGAATGGCTCTCCGTTCTCCTCGTCGATCAGCTGCTCCGCATTGCCGTGGTCTGCGCAGATGAACATCTGTCCGTTCACTTCCTTCACTGCGTCCACCGCTCTGCCCACGCATTCGTCCACCGCTTCGATGGCCTGGATCGCCGCCGCTTCCACGCCGGTGTGTCCTACCATATCCGGATTGGCAAAGTTGATGATGATCACGTCATAGGTTCCGGACTTGATTGCCTCCACCAGCTTGCCGCATACTTCATATGCGCTCATCTCCGGCTTCAAGTCATAGGTGGCAACCTTGGGGGACTTTACAAGAATCCGGTCCTCGCCTTCGTTGGGTTCTTCTACGCCGCCGTTGAAGAAAAAGGTGACATGAGCGTACTTTTCCGTCTCTGCCAGACGAGCCTGCTTCAGGCCGTTCTTTGCAAGAAACTGTCCGAACGTATTGGTGATCTCTTCCTTCGCAAAAGCCACCAGCTTGTTCTCGATCGTCACATCATATTCTGTGAAGCATACATAGGTCGTCTTGATTCGCGAGCCTCTGTCAAAGCCGCCGAAATTGTCGTCACAGAAGGTTCTTGTGATCTCTCTTGCACGGTCCGGACGGAAATTAAAAAAGATGATGGAGTCATTGTCCTGGATCGTAGCCACCGGTGCTCCGTTCTTCATCACAACGGTAGGAAGTACAAATTCATCCGTCGCGTCTGCGTCATAGGAAGCCTGGATTCCTGCCGGTCCGGACTCCGCAGTCTCGCCGATCCCCTTTACCAGCGCGTTGTAGGCTTTTTCCACACGCTCCCAGCGGTTATCCCGATCCATCGCGTAATAACGTCCCATCACGCTTGCGACTTCACCCACACCGATCTCCTTCATCTTTTCTTCCAACTGTTCTACATATTCCTTGCCGGATGCCGGAGGCGTATCACGTCCGTCCAGGAAGCAGTGTACATACACCTTCTGGATGCCCTGCCTCTTCGCCAGCTCCAGCAGTCCGTATATGTGTTCATTGTGGCTGTGCACGCCTCCGTCGGATACCAGTCCGAACATATGCAGCGCGGAATCATGTTCTTTTACATTTTCGCAGGCTGCCAGAAGAGCCTTGTTCTCAAAAAAGTCTCCGTCCTGGATTGCCTTTGTGATCTTGGTCAGATCCTGGTATACGATCCTGCCGGCACCCATATTCAGATGTCCGACCTCAGAATTGCCCATCTGTCCGTCTGGCAGCCCCACTGCAAGGCCGCTTGCATTTCCCTTGACAAAAGGATACTCGGCCATCAGCTTATCCATGACCGGGGTCTTTCCCTGTGCAACGGCATTTCCGGTTGTATTGTCATTTAATCCATAACCATCAAGAATCATTAATACAGTTGGTTTTTTGCTCATTGTCCTTCTCCTTTTAAACACTGAAATTGTAACAGTTCTGTCACTTAAAAGTCCAGTATCTATTGTACATGCTTTTTCCGTTTTTTGCAAATCATTTTAATCGTTCGAGTATATTTTTGTAATATTCGTTACTGTTCACGATGCCAGTCAAATGTCCACTTCCTGCTAACAGCAACTATTAGAAACCCCCCGTTTCTATTCATGCCATGAACAACGAAACAGGGGGAAATTCATTTTTCTCTCATTGATTACATTTTACACCGTGAACTTTCTGTCTGTTTACTTGTAATTCACGATCTTGCCGAAGTCAGCCTTCAAGGAAGCGCCGCCTACCAAGCCGCCGTCGATATCTGCCTGCGCAAACAGATCTGCTGCTGTTGCAGCATTGACAGATCCGCCGTACTGGATGCGGATGGCTTCTGCTGTCGCATCATCATATACTTCCGCGATGCATGCACGGATTCCCGCGCAGACTTCCTGTGCCTGCTCTGTAGTCGCGGTCTTGCCGGTTCCGATCGCCCAGATCGGCTCATAAGCGATCACTGCGGTCTTTGCCTGATCTGCGGTCACGTTCTGGAATCCAACCTTAACCTGCTGGCGGATGAAGTCCATAGTCACACCCTGCTCTCTCTGCTCTAGGCTCTCGCCGCAGCACATGATCGGCGTAATGCCGTGCTCAAACGCCTTAAGTACCTTCTTGTTCACGTCTTCGTTGGTCTCGCCGAAGTACTCTCTTCTCTCGGAATGTCCGAGTACCACATACTTCACGCCTGCGTCTACCAGCATGTTCGGGGAGATCTCGCCGGTGTATGCCCCGCTCTCCTCAAAGTACATATTCTCCGCGCCCACCTGGATGTTGGTGCCCTTTGCAGCTTCCACAACCGGAACGATGTCGATCGCCGGTACACAGAATACAACGTCCACTTCTTCATTTGCAACCAACGGTTTCAGTTCCTCCACCAGAGCAACAGCCTCGCTCGGTGTTTTGTTCATTTTCCAGTTGCCTGCGATAATTTTCTTTCTTGCCATGATATGGTCTCCTTAATTTTTTAGTATATTCTTTAGACTTCTCTAAGTATTTACTTATCATTAGCTGCCGCAACGCCCGGTAATTCTTTTCCTTCCAGGAATTCCAGTGACGCGCCGCCGCCGGTGGAGATGTGGGTCATCTTGTCGCCGTAGCCGAGCTGGTTCACTGCTGCCGCGGAATCTCCGCCGCCGATGATGGTCACAGCGTCTGTATCCGCCAGTGCCTTTGCCACTGCTTCGGTTCCTGCCGCGAACTTGGGCATCTCAAACGCACCCATCGGTCCGTTCCATACAACGGTCTTTGCTTCCTTCACTGCGTCTGCATAGATCTTCGCAGTCTCCGGTCCGATGTCAAGACCCTGCCAGCCGTCCGGAATCTCACCGTTTGCAACGATCTTTGTATTTGCGTCATTAGAGAAATCATCTGCGATCACATTATCAACCGGGAGAAGGAGCTTCACGCCCTTATCCTCTGCCTTTTTGATCATGTCCAGCGCGTACTGGCAGTAATCTTCCTCCAACAGAGACTTGCCTACGCTTCCGCCCTGAGCCTTGCTGAATGTGTAGGACATTCCGCCGCCGATGATCAGAGTATCCACCTTCTCCAGGAGATTTTCAATCACGGAAATCTTGCTGGAGACCTTAGCTCCGCCCAGGATCGCCACGAACGGGCGCTCCGGATTGTTCACTGCGTTGCCAAGGAAATCAATCTCTTTCTGCATCAGGTAGCCTACCGCAGCCGTATCCACGAACTGGGTCACACCTACGTTGGAGCAGTGCGCCCTGTGAGCGGTACCGAACGCGTCGTTTACAAATACATCGCAGAGGGAAGCCAGGTCTTTGCTGAATGCTTCACCGTTCTTGGTCTCTTCAATCCTGTAACGGGTATTCTCCAGAAGAATGATCTCACCGTCCTGGAGTGCCTCTGCCGCTGCCTTTGCATTCGGTCCGACCACTTCCGGATCTGCCGCGAATTTTACTTCCTGGCCGAGCAGTTCGGATAATCTGGCAGCAACAGGAGCCAGGGATAATTCCGGCTTCGGCTCTCCCTTCGGCTTGCCCAGATGAGAGCAGAGAATGATCCTTCCGCCGTCCGCAACCAGCTTCTTGATCGTCGGAAGCGCCGCGACGAGACGGTTCTCGTCGGTAATCTTCCCATCAATCAACGGCACGTTGAAATCACATCTTACCAGGACTTTTTTACCCTTTACATTAATATCGTCTACTGATTTTTTATTAAGCATGTCATTGCCTCCCTGTTTTCATTGTAAAAACATTGTAAAAAAAGGGATCCGGTCCCATTATAAGACCGGACCCCTTCGTGAGTCTATTTCAGAATCAAATCTGACAAATTCAGTTTTCTCTGAAAGCCTGTCCTACAGTAATGTTCCAAAATGCTTGATTGTTCTTACCATCTGGCTTGTGTAAGAATTCTCATTGTCATACCATGAAACAACCTGTACTTCTGTTGTACCGTTGTCAAGCGGCATAGCCATTGTCTGAGTAGAATCAAACAGAGAACCAAATCTCATACCAACGATATCGCTGGATACGATCTCGTCTACATTGTAACCGAAGGACTCGTTAGAAGCAGCCTTCATAGCGTCGTTGATCTGATCAACGGTTACGGTGCCTTCTACTACTGCTGTCAGGATTGTTGTGGATCCGGTCGGAGTCGGGATACGCTGAGCAGCTCCGATCAGTTTTCCGTTCAGTTCCGGAATAACCAGTCCGATTGCCTTTGCAGCGCCTGTGCTGTTCGGAACGATATTCACTGCTGCCGCGCGGGATCTTCTCAGGTCGCCTTTTCTCTGCGGTCCGTCAAGTGTCATCTGGTCGCCTGTGTAAGCGTGGATGGTGCACATGATACCGGACTTGATCGGCGCAAGGTCATTCAGAGCCTTTGCCATCGGCGCAAGGCAGTTTGTTGTACAGGATGCCGCGGAGATGATCTGATCATCCTTTGTCAGCTTGTCATGGTTCACGTTGTAAACGATAGTCGGAAGGTCATTTCCAGCCGGAGCTGAGATGATCACATACTTCGCACCTGCATCAATATGAGCCTGTGCTTTTGCCTTGGATGTATAGAAGCCTGTACACTCCAGAACAACGTCTACGCCGATCTCTCCCCAGGGAAGCTCTGCCGCGCTTGCCTTCGCATAGATCTTAATCTCTTTGCCGTCAACTGTGATAGAATCTTCACCTGCAGTCACCTTATCTGCCAGTTCATACTTACCCTGTGTTGAATCATACTTCAACAGGTGAGCCAGCATCTTCGGGGATGTCAGATCGTTGATCGCTACGATCTCAAAACCTTCTGCTCCGAACATCTGTCTGAACGCAAGACGTCCGATACGTCCAAATCCATTAATCGCTACTTTTACTGCCATGATTAATTCCTCCTAAAAGTTTAAAATGTTAACTGTAACACAGTTATTATGGTGAACTCCCAACAAACCTAAATCAGGCGCAGTTTGTTAAAGATTCATCAACTAGAAATATTGTACTAAATGGGGAACAAAAATTCAAGTCCTAAATCTATTTTTCTGGAAGTTTGTGTAAATCTTATACCCTGCCCGTAAATCCTTTAGTTATTTTTTATAGCCGTGCGCTCTTACAGCTTCCGGAAAACCGGCTTTCTCTCCAAAAATTCCGTATAATACTCAAATCCGCATTCCCGCAGGACCTCGGCCGCCCTGCCGAACTCATAGGCAATGTGCTCCGGCTGATGCCCGTCCGCCCCCACGGTGATGATCTCCCCGCCCAGCTCCCGGTAGCGCCTGAGCACATCCGGATGGGGGTGGCAGAAGCCGAGCCCGTATTTCAGCCCCGCCGAATTCAGCTCGATTCCTTTCCCCATCTCAATGATCTGCTTCAGAACCTCATCCAGCCAGGGCGCAAATGCCGCATAAGAGTAATCCTTTGTCTTATAGGTCCCATACCGCACGATATAATCAATATGCCCCAGTACATCAAAAGTATCCGTATGCCGGATACTTTCCAGTGTCTCCTCGAACGCCAGACGGTAGAGCTCCCGGTCCGTCAGCTCCGAAAACAGTTCCCGGTAATATGGATCCTTTTTGTCCACCACGTGAATCGAGCCGATCACAAAATCAAAGGGATATGTTTCCGTGATCTCCCTGCAGAACGCGCCTGCGTGAGGCTGCAGTCCCAGCTCGATCCCGATGCGCAGCTCGATCCGCCCCGCATACTGCTCCCGCAGCTTGGTCAGTTTTTGAAAATACACATCCGCGTCAAACAGAAAGGCATCCTTCCCCAGCTCCTCGCTGAACGGATAATCCCAGTCCATATGGTCTGTGACGCAAATTGCTTTCAGTCCTTTTTCCAGCGCGCCCTCCACCATGGCTTCCGGCGCGGTGCTGCTATCCGTGGAAAAAGATGTGTGCATGTGACAGTCACTCGTAATCATACTATCGTCCCACCTCCCAAGATGTACTCTCCGTCATAGAACACCGCAGCCTGTCCCGGCGTCACGGCCCGCTGGGGCTCCTCAAAGGCGCAGGTCACCTCATCCTTCCCGGTCTTCTCAATGGTCCCCCAGACTCCTTTATGGTTATAACGTATTTTCACAAACACACGTCGGGGTTCCGTCAGGTCTTCTACGGACATAAAATTCACATCCGATACACACAGAGAGTCTGCCAGAGATTCCTCATGGGTTCCGATGACTACCTCCCGGGTCTCTGGCCGGATCTCCAGGACAAACGCCGGATACCCCAGGGCCAGCCCCAGGCCCTTGCGCTGCCCCACCGTATAATGGATGATCCCTTTGTGCTGTCCCAATACCCTGCCGTCAGAAGTCACAAAGTTTCCCTTCTGCAGTTGGGTTCCCGCGTTTCTTTCTATAAAAGAAGCGTAGTCCCCGTCCGGTACAAAGCAGATATCCTGGCTGTCCGGCTTTTGGGCCACAGGCAGTCCGATCTGCTCCGCCATCCTGCGGATCTCCTCCTTGGAAAATTCTCCCACCGGCATCAGCGTCCGTTTCAGCTGGTCCTGGGTCAGATTGTATAATGCATAGGTCTGATCCTTTACCGACGCTGCCGAGCGGCGGATGGAATACCGGCCGTTTGGCAGCCGTGCCACTCTGGCGTAATGCCCGGTAGCAATATAGTCCGCCCCGATGGACAGGCTCCTGGACAGCAGAGATTCCCATTTCACATATCGGTTGCAGGCGATACAGGGATTGGGGGTGCGCCCCCGGAGATATTCCTCTGTAAAATAGTCGATCACATGCTCCTGGAATTCCTTCCGGAAATTCATCACATAATAGGGAATGTCCAGGCGGGCCGCCACGCGCCGGGCATCCTCCACGGCGCTCAGGCCGCAGCACCCGCCGTTTTCCTCCTGGAATTCCCGCGCTTCTTCCTGCCAGATCTGCATGGTAACCCCGATCACCTCATAGCCCTGCCCCTTTAACAGACAGGCAGCTACGGAGGAATCCACTCCTCCGGACATCCCCACTACAACCCTGCTCATCAGTATTCCTCTTCTTCCTCTTCCTCGCCTTCATGGATATCCGACTTCGGCTTTTCCAGCCCTTCAATCTTGATGCCATGCTTTTGGGCATAATCCCAGAGGGCCGCATGGATCGCCTCCTCCGCCAGGAGGGAGCAGTGTACCTTCACCGGCGGCAGTCCGTCCAGTGCCTCCATCACCGCTTTGTTGGTGACCTCCATCGCCTCCTGCACGCTCTTTCCCTTCACCAGCTCCGTTGCCATACTGCTGGTGGCCACTGCCGCGCCGCAGCCAAAGGTCTTGAATTTGACGTCGCGGATGATCTGATCGTCATCAATATCCAGATAAATGCGCATGATATCTCCGCATTTCGCGTTTCCCACAGTACCTACGCCGCTTGCATTTTCAATTTCTCCAACATTCCTTGGATGCTGGAAATGATCCATTACTTTCTCTGTATACATAATCCTTCCTCCTGATTTTATTTGCCTGCCATTTCCTTATTGATAAAATCCTCATAAAGAGGAGACATGTTCCGCAGATCCTGAACAATCTCCTTTAATGCTTCCACCACGTAGTCCGCCTCTTCCTTCGTGATCTCCTCGCTCAGTGTCATACGCAGGGAGCCATGGGCGATCTCATGGGGAAGGCCGATGGCCAGGAGCACATGGGAGGGATCCAGGGATCCGGATGTGCAGGCCGAGCCGCTGGAAGCACAGATCCCTTTCATATCCAGTCTGATCAGCAGAGATTCCCCTTCCACAAAGCGAAAGCTGAAATTCACATTGTTGGGAAGTCTTTTTTCGCGGTCCCCGTTCAAACGGCAGTAGGGAATCTCCGACTCGATCCTGCGGATCAGGTAGTCCCGCATCTCCCGCTCTTTCCCGGTCCGCTCTTTCCTGGTCCGGGCCGCGCGCTCCGCCGCAGCGCCGATCCCCACGATGCCGGGAACATTTTCCGTTCCGGCGCGGCGCCTTCTCTCCTGCGCGCCTCCATGGATAAAGGAACGGATCTTCACGCCCCTGCGGATATACAAAAAGCCGATTCCCTTGGGACCGTTGAATTTATGTCCGCTTGCGCTGAGCATGTCAATATGCAGCTCATCCACGTTGATGGGAATCTGTCCGAATGCCTGCACCGCATCCGTATGGAACAGGATGCCGTGTTCCTGCGCGATCTGTCCGATCTTCCCGATCGGCTGGATGGTGCCGATCTCATTATTCGCAAACATAACGGAAATCAGGATCGTATCCTCCCGAATGGAAGCCCGAAGCTGTTCCAGATCCACCAGTCCGGCTTCGTCCACATCCAGATATGTCACCTCATAGCCCTTCTTTTCCAGGTATTCACAGGTATGCAGAATGGCATGATGCTCAATTTTGCTGGTAATGATATGCTTTCCTTTTGAGCCATAGGCTTCTGCCGTCGCGATCAGCGCCCAGTTGTCCGACTCGCTTCCCCCTGCTGTAAAATAAATTTCTTCACTCTTTGCCCCCAGGATCCCTGCGATCTGCTCCCGGCATCCGGTGATCACTTCTTTATTTGCCGCCGCAAATCCGTAGATGCTGGACGGATTGCCGTAATGCTCCGTAAAATAGGGAAGCATGGCCTCCACCACCTCCGGCGCCGTTTTCGTTGTAGCCGCATTATCCAGATAAATTAATTTTTCCATGTGTGTATTCCTCCTGAAATGTAATACGCCGTCTAATTCTTACAGATATTCCGATCCGGCGCGTCCTGGCAGCACCGCTTCCGGCTCTCCTCCACAAGCTGGTCCAGCTTGATCTCGTCCACCGTCCGGTTGATACTCTCATTGATCCTCTGCCAGACGTACTTTGTCACACAGCTGTCCGCAATCTGGCAGCCCTCCTCCGGGTTCAGCCCGGAGCACTCCACCGGATCCAGGCTCCCTTCCAGCGCCCGCAGGATATCCCCCACGGAGATGTCGGCCGCTTCCCGGGCAAGCACATAGCCGCCCCCCGCGCCCCGCAGACTTTTCACAAGCCCGCCCTTTTTCAGCATCGACATCAGCTGTTCCAGATAACGCTCTGAAATGTTCTGCCGGTCCGAAATGCTGGTAATGGACACCGGAGCTTCCCCGCTGTACCGCGCCAGATCGATCAATGCGCGCAGCCCGTATCTGCCTTTCGTTGATAATTTCAACCTTCTGCCCTCTACTTTCCAAATGCAGCAGCCCAAGCCAAAAGCCGGATCTGTGATCTTTTTGTTATGAACCGCTGCCTGATTCTGTAATTCCCAGTATTTCAATCCCTAGCGTTTTAATCCCTATGAAAATACTAGGATATCTTTCCGTAATGTAGAATAACACCAGTCTTATGTTCTGTCAAGCCAAATTTAAGAATATGCTATAAAAAAGTTACTATTCACAGTCGGATAAAAAATGGCAGTCGGATTCTTCAAGCGAAGCTTGTAAGAAGCCGATTAACAGTTTTTATCTGACTGGAATCAGTCGCTTCACCCACATAAGCAAAAAATCAAGACGCAAAGCATCGGCAGACGGCTTTGCCGACTGTTTTTGCGCATGTGAGTGAAATGACTGTGAATAGTAACTAAAAAACCGTTACGGTTCATGAAAAGGAGTTTTCTATGTCCAGAAAGCAAACCATCATCCGTGGGACCATCATTCTGACCATCACCGGTTTTTTGAGCCGGTTCATGGGATTCTTTTACCGCATTTTCTTAAGCCGCACCTTTGGCGAGGAAGGCGTAGGGCTGTACCAGCTCATTTTTCCGGTCTATGCACTCTGCTACTCCCTCACCACCGCCGGGATCGAGACAGCCATCTCCCGGACCGTAGCCCGCAAGGTCTCCTTGGGAAAGGAACGGGAAGCGCGGGAGTTCCTTCTGACCGGTCTTTCCCTTTCTTTTTTTCTGGCTTGTATCTGCATGGTGGCCATGCAGAAAAACACAGCATTCATCGCCGCCACGATCCTGGGCGATGAACGCTGCATCCCTCTGCTTACCATCTTATCATATACGGTCCCCTGTTCCGCCATACATAGCTGCATCTGCGGGTACTGCTACGGGCTCAAGCAGACCTCCATTCCGGCGGCTGCCCAGCTGGTGGAACAGACCACCCGCATAGCCGGAGTCTGGCTGCTGTACCGGCTTCTGATCCAGGACCAGGGAAATGCTCCCATCACAATCGCCGTCTGCGGGCTTGTGATCGGAGAATTTTTTTCCGCCCTCTACACCACCAGTATCCTGCCTGGCTTCCTGAAAGGCCGCAGCGTTCTCCGGGGGCCGCGCCGACACGCTTCTCCTGATCTTCCTACAAAACGGGCGTTTCCTTCCATGACCGCCGGAATCTTCTGTCGGAATCTGAAAGAGCTGCTTCCCCTTTCCGTCCCGCTGACCGCCAACCGGGTCCTGATCAATCTGCTGCAGAGCATTGAAGCCATCTCCATTCCCGGCCGCCTGCAGCGCTTTGGGCTGGGCACTTCTGAAGCCTTAAGCCTTTACGGTGTATTAAACGGAATGGCTCTGCCCTGCATTTTATTTCCATCCGCCGTCACCAGTTCCATTTCCATCATGCTGATGCCCACCGTGGCCGAGATCCAGGCCGCAGATGACCGCCATGAAATGCTGGATATCATCAAGAAGGTGACAGGCGCCTGCTTTACCCTGGGACTATTCTGCTGCCTCATCTTCCTGCTGTTCGGCTCCTGGGTCGGGGTCACCCTGTTCGGCAGCCGGACCGCCGGAAAATTCATTCTCACCCTGGCCTGGATCTGTCCTTTTCTTTACACCAACAGCGCCCTGTCCAGCATCATCAACGGGCTCGGAAAAACAAGCAGCACGCTGTTCATCAATACGTTCAGCCTTCTGATCCGGATCGCCGGGGTGTTCTATGCCATCCCCCGGTTCGGAATCCAGGGTTACCTCTGGGGCCTCCTTATCAGCCAGCTTGCGGCCACCCTGCTGTCCGTCTGGATCATCTGCCTCAACACAAGAAACATTAAAAAGTGTACGTCCTGAAACAGGCTCGCGCCGTCCGCGTAAGCCTCCCTCCCAGACGGCTCAGAAGTTCGTTTGTGATGGTCCCGCCCTGGTCTGCCAGATCCGGGGCCGCCGCCTCCAGACTGCCGTCCCAGCCGATGAACGTAGCCGTATCTCCCACGAAAATCCCATGTGCATCGGTAATGTCAACCATCAGCTGGTCCATGCAGATCCGGCCGATCACCGGCACTCTTTGTCCCCGGATCACCGCCTGAGTCCGGCCGCAGGAGAGATTCCGGGGCAGTCCGTCTCCGTAGCCCAGTGGAAGCACTGCGATCCGGCTGTCCCGTTCTGCTGTAAATGCCCTGCCATAGCCTACACTTTCGCCTGTTCGGATCTTTCGGATCAGAACCACTTTGGATTTCAGGGAAAGCACCGGCCACAGGTCCAATTCCAGCCTGGTCCGGTCGCCGGGAGCGCTCAATACCCCGTACAGGGCAATCCCGGCCCGCACATAGTCACAGGGAAGCTCCGGATAATTCAAAAACCCGTAGCTGCTCTGGATATGCACCTTCGGAATGGCAATGCCTCTTTCCTTCAGCTTTTCCAGCAGCCCATAAAAGCTTCCAATCTGCTGCTTCGTAAACCGGACATCCTCTGCTTCCAGACTGTCGGCCGCACAGAGATGGGTATAGATCCCGCAGACCTTCAGATGTTTCATGGAAAACACATGGGCGATCCTGTCCGCCTCTCCCTTGCCGAAGCCCAGGCGGTGCATCCCCGTATCCACCTTCACATGCACCTTCACAGCTTTATGCTGCTGGTTCAAAAGCCGGGCATAGGGATAATCGATGAGGGTCTGCGTCAGGTCATATCTGCAGAGCTCTTTCGCCCTTTCCGGATCCGTATACCCCAGGATCAGGATTTCCCCGGAAATACCGAAGCGGCGCAGCCGGATCCCTTCCTCAACAGAAGCCACCGCAAAGGCGTTCACCCCCATCCGGCTGACGCAGACTGCAGCCTCATACATGCCATGACCGTAGGCCTCCGCCTTCATCACCGCCATCAGCTCACACCCCGGCCGCATGGCATTTCTGAATTCGTTTACATTGTGCCGCAGGCAGTCTTGATCCAGTTCGATCCATGCGCGGTCCTTCCCCCGCATAGCGGAACACCTTCCTCCTCTTTTCTTTTTTCCATACAAGACGCCGCAGCATTCCGCGGCCAATATGCCGCATCCCACGGAAAGGGCGCTGACTGCCAGAAAATGTACCAGGCTGTTGTAGATCAGCAGGCTTTCCAGTCCGGTCAGCTTCGCCAGGAGCCGGACTCCGACGATCATCAGGGGGTGGATGATATAGATCAGAAGCGCCCAGGTCCGAATCCTTTCCTTTCGGCTCCCCTGCCGGAACAGAAGCAGACGAAACAGAAAATACATACAGGGCGGCAAAAACAGATACATACTGTCGTGACGCTGGATGCCAAGCTCGCGGAGCAGCAATCCTTCGCACGACATCAGCAGGAAGGAAACGCTCAGGCCTGCCCCGCAGATCCGTAGAGATAAGCTCTCCCCTCTGGCCGCTTCCTCCGCCGCCATTCCTCCCATCACCAAAAACACCGGCGCGAAGAAAATACCGTTTCTCGTATAGTCTGTGATCTCGAAGAGATTTTGATAAAATACCGAGAGTATCGGAAGTTTTTCTGCGATCCCGTAATAGCTGTCTCCCAACAGTCCCGCGGCATAAAGGCCCAGGGTGACGATCAGCGCTTTTTTGAACCCCAGCCTCCTTACCGCATACCATGCGATCCCTGCGCCGAGCATAGAGGCCGGAAGATACCAGAGATGATACATGGTCCCGTCGAAGACCAGATCCTTGATCAGCTCCGGCAGAAAATGCTTCCCGGAAAAGTATCCGTTGTACAGATTCAGAGGCAGATAGACCGCAATCGAAATTCCATAGAGGACTGCCGTTTTTTTGAGAAATGCCCATAGCCTCCCGGCATCACGGGCGTATTGAGAGATCAGGAAAAATCCCGATGCCATCAGAAAAAAAGGAACTGCCACGCGGGCTATGACCCGAGTCAGGAAAAAGTCGCCCGTTTCGCTGCAGGAGGCCAGAGGGGATGTGTGGATCGTGATCACCAGCAGCGCCGCCGCAAGCCTGAATTCATCAATTCCTGTATAAGCTGTTCTGTCATTCATAGTCTCTTCTCCATCTGCCTGTCGTGCCAGCCTGTATCGTAAACTCATAACTCTGCTGACATCGCCGGGTCACAATAAATCCGTCCACATTATTGCCGGATATCATGTAGAGCGAATCCTCGGGCAGTGTGATCGCGGTCGTGCCTGTTTGAAATGCTTCTGTATAAAACACTTCTGTCACCTGACTGCCCTTTGTCCACCGCAGCGGGCTTTTACAGGAGAATTGTTTGATCCATGCCATATATTCCTCCAGCGTCAGTCCGTATTCACTCATGATCTCGGAATGTGGATACCCCACATACCGGAAATGCCATGGCTCATGGCCGATTCCCGTGATCCCTTCCTTCCCCTTCGGGTAGCGCTCGATAAAGCCGTACGCCGGAGCAGTTCTTCGGAATCTGTCACAGATTCCCTCATAAGGAAATTCCGGACAGATAAAATCAATAACCTCCTGCTTTAAGCCCAGATCAATCGCCAAGCCGGTCTGATGTTCGCTGTGGTTGGGAACCGCCACATATTTTCGGGTGTATTCCTCTCCGTTCTCCCGCAGGGAGGATTGAAAAATCTCAGTCTGTTCCTCTGCGGAACGGTATCCGCTCACCGGGACGATGCTGTCCCGGCAATGGAGCTTGTCAAAGATCAGGTGGAGGATATACACCGCCTCACGCATCAAAAGGATGTCCGGATATTGTACGTTCACGGGCAGAAGCCTCTCCTCCCCGTTTTCCCGCAGAGGATGATCCGCATTGACCAGAAGCAGGCTTCCCTGATATATTTTTTCATCCGATAATTTCAGCTTCATCATAGGTACAGTCCCAGCAGCCTGTCCAAAAGTTCTCCGAAGTTCAGGCCGATTCCTTTCATCATATTTGGGTAACGGCTGTGGGAGGTGAATCCGGGAATGGTATTCACTTCGTTGAAAACGATCTCCCCTGCCGTATTTAAGAACATATCCACTCTGGCAAATCCGGAGCAGCCCAGCGCCCTGTAAATGGTTTTTGCCGTTTCCTGGATCCGCCTTTCCGTCTCTTCATCCACCCTGGCCGGCATATGGATTCTGGAGGTCTTTAGCGTATATTTTTCCGTATAGTCGAAAAATCCGTCTGCCAGTTCAATCTCGTCCACTCTTCCCACGAGCAGCTCCTCTGTTCCCAGCACCGCGCAGCCTACCTCAAAGCCATCGATATTTTCCTCGATCACAGCCTTGTCATCATGCTCCAGAGCAAGCCTGACCGCCGGTTCCAATTCTCTTTCCTTATAGATCTTTGAAATCCCGAAGGAGGATCCCGCCCTGGCCGGTTTGATAAAAAGAGGATACCTCAGGTTTTTCGTCTTTTTTCCCGGCTTTTCCATCTCCCACCGATCAACGGTCACCGAGCCTGGAACTGCGATCCCCGCTGCCTCTACAACCCGGTGAGCCAGATCCTTGTCCATGCAGACCGCAGAGGATAAGGTATCACAGCCTACAACCGGGATACCTGAGAGTTCAAACAGCCCCTGCACCGTTCCGTCCTCCCCGTTCTTTCCGTGAAGCACAGGAAATGCCAGGTCCAGACGGACCATCCGATTTCCCTCTGGCCGCAACTCAATCAAGGCGGATTTGGTCCGGTCCTGGGAAACTGCCGCAGGGATGAGATGATCCGCATCTTCATACCAGGTATCCTTTTGAATCCGTTCCAGGTCTCCCTCGTACCGATACCAGTCTCCCTGCCTGGTGATCCCGATCCGGATCACCTCATATTTTTCCAGATTCAGGTTCGCCAGCACCGAACACGCGGACTGCAGCGACACCTCATATTCTGTTGAGCATCCTCCAAAAATAACTGCGATTCTCTTCTTATCCATATTGATTCTCCTCCTGTAATGATTCCGTCAGTGCCAAAGCCCACATAAGAGAAAACTGCCATAAGCGCTGCACCGTCCGCAACCGCAAAGCGGCGGATTTTCTTAATGCTGAATGCTGTGCCTTCAATACAAAAACAGCAATCTTTGTTCTGACACAAGTATTGTATCAAATAAAGATTGCTGTTTTTTCTGTTTATTCTTAAGGTTTTCCTACTTTTCCATACGTAAATTCTTATGATTTTCTTAACAGGCAGAAACACCAAAACGGAGCTTCCATTTGCATCCTGTCAGTTTAGATATGGAACGCCTGCCCACTCCTCATACATTGGTATTCAGATTTTACCGCATGGAAGCGTCACTTCAAATTCAATCCTCTCGTCCTCGCTCCTGGCCATGATCGTCCCCTGGTGCAGCTCCACGATTTCCTTTGCAATGGCAAGTCCCAGACCGGCGCCGCCGCTTCGGGAACTCCGCGCGGAATCAAGCCGGTAGAACTGCTCGAAGATCCTCTCCAGCTTTTCCTTCGGGATCGTATTGCCCCGGTTTGAAAACCGGATCTTCATATCATCCCCTTCCCGTGCGGCGCCTATCCGGATCGTACCGCCCTCAAAGCTGTAGTTGACCGCATTTCTCAAAAGGTTGTCCAGGACGCGCTGCATCTGATCGACATCGCATCTCAGCGTCATATCCCGTTCCATCTCCAGGCTGCACGTCAGATTTTTCTCCGACAGCATGGGCTGAAATTCATAAGTCAGCTGTTCCAGAAGGCGGGTCAGGTTCACGCTGCTGTATTCCAATGTAATACTGGAAAGACTGAACCGAGTGATCTCAAAGAACTCATTGATCAGGTCCTCCAGGCGCTCCGCCTTTTCCAGGGAAATGGACAGATACTTTTCCCGCAGTTCCTCGGATATCTTCCTTTCATCCCTCAGAAGGGTCAGGTATCCGATCACAGAGGTCAGCGGCGTTTTCAGATCATGGGCCAGATAGACCACCAGATCATTTTTCCGCCGCTCCGCAACCGCCGCCTCTGACTTGCGCTGTTCCAGCGTGTGCCGGATATAATTGATCTTCCGCTCCGTCAGAGACAGCTCCGGAGACAGGATGACTTCCCCCGGATTTTCCTCGATCAGGGCGTCAATGCCCCGGTTGATCTCGTAAAAATATTTCGTAAAATTCCTTAAATAGATCCACATGCTGACCAGAAATACAGCAAACAGCCCCATGAGCCAAAACCATTCCAGGCGGTTCCTGAAGATCAGCTGATAGGCCTCCAGTGCCCGATCATAATCGTGGTAAATAAAACGGTTCAGAATCCCGACCATAAAGTTCGCAAACCGTCCAAACAAAAAAAGATCGCTGAAAATTAAAAGCAGAACCGCATCTGTTATCAAAAGCAGGATCGTGCGCAGAAACAGCGTAGTCCGCAGCTGCCTGTAGCGACCATCGTGTTGGTATCTTTCTTTTTTATTTTTTTGCCGCTTCCCTTTTTTCCTATTCAACCGTATACCCCACTCCCCACACTGTTTTAACAAATTTCGGATGTCTCGCAGGCTCCTTCAGTTTTTCCCGCAGCCTCCCGATATGTGCCATCACGGTATTGTTATTGTCAATATACTTTTCGCCCCAGACATTCTCAAACAGTTCCTCTGAGGAGATCACGCTCCCCCTGTGCTCGCACAGATACCAGAGAATGGAAAATTCCATGGGCGTCAATGCGATCTCTTTTCCGAAAAGCGTGCACTTGTGGGTATTTTTATTGATCGTCAGCCCCCGAATATCATATTCTTCCGTCAAATGAGCCGCTTCTTCCCCCGAATTGCCGCCATGGTTATACTGCACATACCGGCGGATCTGTGTCTTGACTCTCGCTACCACCTCCAGCGGATTAAAGGGCTTGGTAATATAGTCATCCGCCCCAATGGTCAGCCCCATGATCTTGTCCATATCCTCCCCGCGGGCCGTCAGCATGATGATGGGGTAAAAATGCTTCTCCCGGATTTTCTGGCAGATCCGGAATCCGTCAATATCCGGCAGCATCACGTCCAAGATCGCCAGATCAAACGGCACAGTCTCGACATATTTCAAAGCCTCGATCCCATTGTAGCATTTCCAGACCGTATATCCGTCATTCTGAAGGCAGACCTCGATCAGATCCGCAATCTCTTTCTCATCATCCACAATCAGAATCTTTCCGTCCATATCCGTTTCCTCTTTCTATACGATTCCCAAAAAGGCCTTCATCCATATCGGATTGACATACGCCTCCATAACCAGCCCCATCAATACCATCAGCGCTACAAACACGGTTTTCTGCTTATTCCACCGATTCCGGGGATACATCCAGCAATACCAGAGCACCACGATACAGGCAGGGATATAACACAGGAACTGGGGCAGGATCCCTACAACACACAGGATGATCCCTTTCACTCCCATCCCCACCACAGCCATGGTCAGCAGCATCCCGCTGGAAAAGCCCGTCCAAAGCAGGAAAGCCGCCGCTCCTAATTTTCTCAGCTTGGTAAAGGCCATGCCCGCAAGCAGCAGCGCTGGGAACAGGCGCACCCGTACCAGATAAAGCATATATTCCCCGGCAATGATCTCCACCGCCGCATACTGTCTCAGGAAATACGTGCTGAAAATGCCCGGCTCCGCAATATACTGCTTTACGATAAAGTTTACATATAAGATCCCCAGCAGAAACCCCGGCAAAAAAAAGGCCAGCATCTGCTTCTTTGAATGAAGTATCCTCACACCGTTTCCTCCCATCGTCCCGATGCTGTGATAATCCACAGCCTCATGGCCGCAGAGTATCGCTCGATACTTCATTATATGCCGGTCATAATTCCTCCATGCCTGTTATCTGTAACGTATTATGCCTGTTGAAATTAACCTGACAGTAAGGGGCTTGATGTCTGAAACCGCTGTTTCATCGGTCAGATGCCCCGCAGCAGGCGCAAGGCGCCGTAAATCGTAACCAAGTTCCTCTCAGTCGGTATATTTCGCCGCATATGCCAGCAGCGATGACACGGTCTTGCCGTCCTCGATCTCTCCGGAAAAGATCTTTTCTTTCAGTTCTTCGATCGAATAGGCTTTCAGATCAATGAACTCATCCTCGTCCAGATGCTGCTTGGAGGGAATCAGGTTCCTTGCCACATAAACCTCAATCCGTTCATTGCAGAATGCCACGGTCGTCCGGATCGTGATCAGCCATTCCAGATTTTCACAGCGGAATCCGGTCTCTTCTTCCAGTTCCCGGCCTGCGCATACGATCCCCGGTTCTTCCTCTGCATCCAGCGCTCCTGCCGGGATCTCCAACGTATACCGGTCCAGCGCGTTCCGGTATTGTCTGACCATCAGGATCTTCCCGTCCTCCGTTATCGGCACAACGGCCGCCGCCCCTTTATGCCTGATAAAATCCCACAGCGCCGTATGGGTTCCGTTGATCTCCATTGTATCCTGGTAAAAATCAAGGATCGTGCCTTGAAACTTCAATTCTCTTTTGATTCGTTTGATCTGTTCACTCATCACTGTCCTGCTCCTGTTTTCACTGTTGTCCGAAGGAATCTTCCGCCTGCGGCAGCCGCATGGCGACATCTGCTTTTTGCATTGCGGTTTGTCCTTCCCGACAGCCTTTTTTGCATACGATGTATTAAAGAAAAGCCCCTGTCTTTCGACAAGGGCTGTACTTTCATAAGCCGGTTTGATCACTGTTACTTCGCATAATCTGTTACCCGCGATTCGCGGATCACATTTACCTTAATCTGACCCGGATATTCCAATTCATATTCAATCTGCTTTGCAATATCCCTGGCCATAAGTACCATATCATCATCCGATACCTGCTCCGGAACTACCATAACTCGAATCTCTCTACCTGCCTGAATAGCAAAAGACTTATCCACACCCTTAAAATGATTGGTGATCTCTTCTAATTGTTTTAATCTGTTTGTGTATGTCTCGATGGTCTCTCTTCTGGCTCCCGGCCTTGCCGCTGAAATGGTATCAGCCGCCTGGATCACACACGCGATCAGGCTCTGCGGCTCTACGTCTCCATGGTGGGATTCCACCACATTGATCACGGTCGGGGATTCCTTATACTTCCTGCAGAGATCCACGCCAATCTGGATATGCGATCCCTCCACATCGTGGTCGATCGATTTCCCGATGTCATGTAAAAGACCTGCGCGCTTGGCCATGCGCACATCCAAACCGATCTCGCCTGCCAGCAGACCGGAAAGCTGTGCCACCTCAATGGAATGCCGCAATGCATTCTGCCCGTAGCTTGTACGGAACTTCATGCGTCCCAGCAGACGGATCAACTCCGGATGGATCCCCGGCACACCAACCTCTAAGGCTGCCGCTTCTCCTTCTTCCCGGATCATCACATCCACTTCCTTCTGCGCTTTCTCCACCATCTCCTCAATCCTTGCCGGATGGATACGCCCATCCACGATCAGACGTTCAAGGGCAATCCTTGCAACCTCTCTTCGGATCGGATCAAATCCGGATAATACAACAGCTTCCGGTGTGTCATCAATGATCAGTTCTACACCGGTCAGTGTCTCGAGGGTACGGATATTCCGCCCCTCCCTTCCGATGATCCTTCCTTTCATCTCATCGCTTGGAAGCTGTACAACGGAGATTGTGGTCTCGGCCACATGATCTACCGCGCATCTCTGGATCGCATTGACCACATACTCCCGGGCTCTCTTGTCCGCGTCTTCCTTGGCCTGCAGCTCCAGATCCCTGACCATCTTGGCTGTGTCATGCTTCACGTCATCTTCAACAGTTTTCAACAGATATTCTTTTGCTTGTTCGGAGGTAAGTCCTGAGATTCTTTCAAGTTCCTGTACTCTCTTTTGTTCGAGCTCTTCCACTTTGATCTCTCTCTGCTTCAGTTGCTCTTCCCGCGCTGTAAATTTTGCTTCGCGATGTTCCATTGCATCGGCACGTTTATCGACAGACTCTTCCTTCGCCAGCACACGCTTCTCATAGCGCTGCAATTCGTTCCGTCTCTCCTTCGTCTCCTTCTCAAGGTCATTCTTCGTCTTAATAGACTCTTCCTTGACCTCTAAAAGAGCTTCCTTCTTCGCTGCTTCAGCAGTTTTCACGGCATCGTCTATAATCTCTCTCGCCCTGGTCTCCGCATTCCCGATCTTCGAGTCTGCGTCATTCTTCAGCTTGGAGACTGTGGCAAAATATGTGACTATGCCTGCTATCAACGCGAGGGCTACAGCAATAACAATACACCATTGTATTGGCACAGGAGCACCTCCTTATTTAATTTTCATTGTACATTTAAAGCAATACAACAGTTAAATTTTATACTGTTTTCACAACTCTGTCAAGCATTCTCATCAGATTTTTGGTAAAGGTTTTGAATTTCCCTGTTGATATCCTCATACCGGAAGCCCTTCCGGGACAGATAACCGTACAATTTACGCACTTCTTCCCAAGATGCATGGGAAAAATCCATCCGTTTTTTCTCTATGATACGGCGGATGGCATCCCCTTCACCTTCCTCAGGATAGCAGGACGCAAATGCCTCCTCAATCTGCTCCTGAGGCACGCCCTTATTGCAGAGCAGGGCATAAATCTCCTTTTTGCTCTTCCTGTCTCTCCTGCTCTCGATAAAGTTCTCTGCATACCGCAGGTCATTGAGATAGCCGAAAGAACGGACATACGCGAGAGCTTCCTCCACGATATCCTCCGGGTAAAGCCCCTGTCTCAGCTTCTCCCGCAGACCCGATTCCGTCCGTGCCATATCCGTAAGAAGATGCATGGCACGCAGCTTGGCGCGCTTTAGGATCACGTCCTTTCGAATCTGCTGGTATGTCTCCTCCGGCAGCTCTTCGTCCACCCGGATCCCGAATCGTGACAATTCCTTTTTATATAACACAAAGGCGAACTCTCCGTCCAGCTCTACTTTGAGCTTCGCCTTTGTCAGTTCCTCTATTTTTGTTACGGTCATGGCCGAACCCCTATTCCTATCCTGCAAATTGACAAAAGACTACTCCTGTACGTCGCCTTCCTCCGCGGCGTCTTCTTTTGTGCCGGCTTTCGCCGCTGTCTTTTCCTCTGCCTTGGAGGCGCTTCCGGAAACAGTCTTTCCCTTTGCTTTATCTGCACCCTTTTCCTCGGATTTTCCCTTGGGCTTCAGCTTCAGTTCGTCGGTTCCGCCGCTCTTTTCATCCTCTTCCAGGCTGTAATGTTCCCGAACCTTCTTCTCGATCTTCTCCATGATCTCCGGATTAGCTTCCAGATAGGTCTTCGCATTCTCACGACCCTGGCCGATCTTGTTTCCCTCATAGGCATACCAGGATCCGCTCTTCTTGACCACGTCGATGCTCACCGCCAGATCCAGGACATCCCCGGATCGGGAGATTCCCTTTCCAAACATGATGTCAAATTCCGCCTCTTTGAACGGAGGCGCAATCTTATTCTTCACGATCTTGATCCGGGTACGGTTCCCGACCATCTCCCCGCTCTGCTTTAACGTCTCAATCTTGCGCACATCCATCCGAACGGATGCATAGAACTTCAAAGCGCGCCCGCCTGTGGTGGTCTCCGGATTCCCGAACATCACACCCACCTTCTCACGGAGCTGATTGATAAAGATCACCACGCAGTTGGACTTGCTGATCACCGGGGTCAGCTTCCGAAGCGCCTGGGACATCAGACGGGCCTGCAGTCCCACATGGCTGTCCCCCATATCCCCCTCAATCTCCTGGCGGGGCACCAGCGCCGCGACAGAGTCAATAACGATGATGTCAATGGCATTGGAACGGACCATCGTCTCCGCAATCTCCAGCGCCTGATCTCCACTGTCCGGCTGTGAGATGTAGAGCTCGTTGATATCCACGCCGATGTTCTTGGCATAGACCGGATCCAATGCGTGCTCCGCATCAATGAAGCCTGCGATCCCGCCTCTCTTCTGTACCTCTGCGATCATATGTAAGGTGACAGTCGTCTTACCGCTGGACTCCGGCCCGTAAACCTCAACCACACGCCCCTTGGGCACGCCCCCCAGCCCCAGCGCCAGGTCCAGGCTCAGGCACCCGGTGGGCACAGTCTCCACATTCACATGCGCGCTGGAATCCCCCAGCTTCATAACCGTTCCCTTTCCAAAATCCTTTTCCAGCTTCGCGATTGCCGCATCCAATGCTTTTTTCTTATCTTCAACTACATTTGCCATGATTTATTCTCCTTTTTTCGAACAATTGTTCGTCCTTTTTTTATCTTATTATATTTTCCTCAAAATGTCAACTATAAATCTCAGCTTTTTTCTCCATCTCCTCCGCAGCCTGTTGCTCTTTATTCCCATCGGGGATTCCGGCAGCAGTGTCCATATCTTCTCTGTATAAACGAAAACAAAGCACGCACAATTTCCCGTCCTGCACCCGGAATCCATTGTCGCACATCGTAATCCGCTTTCCGAAATCCGCATGCGCAGTGTCTTTTTTGTTTTTCTTCTCCATATACATCAGGGAGTTCTTAATGAATATCGGATGATATAAAGCTGATACCTGCCGTACGGAAAGAAATACCGTACAGAACTCCGCCGTTTTTTTACGGCTGTGTCTATCTTACCATACTCCCCGCCGATTCACAAGAAATTTTTTATCCATTTAACTCCATTATTATCAGACTATTCAAAGTTTATATCCATTTTTTCAGTCTTTTATTTTTTTCATATTTTTCCTTGCATTTCCATTCGTTCGGTATTATAATAGTTTTTGTGCAGATATAGTTCATTGGTAGAATGCTAGCTTCCCAAGCTGGAGAGGCGGGTTCGATTCCCGTTATCTGCTCTGTCAGACTGTCGGTTTTACTGGACTTCCATTATTTGTAAAATCAATAAACCAATAAAAAACCTATCAAGCCAATATTGATAGGTTTTTTATTGGTTTATTGATTTTCTGCAGATCCTTACAGGGAAAGATTCCTTGCTGTGAACACCCGGCCAGGGTAAAAACAGCGGCAAAGCAACCCAGCCCGGCACAATACATTTGCTGTACAGCACCGGGCCGATAAAATAAGGAGGTATAGAACCAGTGATATTTTTTCATCACCTTCCGTATATAATGAACTGTATGGAAATAACGGATACATCTTGACTCGTCTATTTTCCGCGGTTCCCAAGATATCTTCCGCTTAATTCGCTTCCAGCGACCGCTTCTTTGTGATCGTCACCTTCTCGTCATAGCATACAAAGATCGCATCCATTTTTTCCTTCTCCGGCTTCGGAGTGATCAGACTCACCACCGGCACCACGATCAGGCCTGCGACCATCGCAATTGCTCCGGCATTGATTGGGGAAGCGATGTATCCGATAAACATATTAGACACGGTAATCCCTACCCCGGAGACGAAGCTTGCCCATACTGCCGCTCTGCTCACGCTCTTCCAGTACAGCCCGTACAGAAACGGAGCCAGGAAAGCACCTGCCAGCGCCCCCCAGGAAATCCCCATAAGCTGGGCGATGAAGGTAGGTGGATTCAATGCGATCACTACAGATACCACGATAAAGAACACGATCAGGATCTGCATGGTCACCACCTGCTTCTTTTCACTCATATTTTTCATAACCCGGTCCTTGAGCAGATCCAGCGTCATGGTGGAGCTGGAAGTCAGCACCAGAGAGGACAGTGTGGACATGGATGCGGACAGCACCAGTACCACTACGATCCCGATCAGGATATCCGGCAGGGTGGACAGCATATAGGGAATGATGCTGTCATAGATCACTGCGCCCGTTTCTTCATTATAAAGAGAGGCATTGTCAAAAAGCCGTCCGAAACCGCCCAGAAAATAGCATCCGCCGGATACTACCACCGCAAACAAGGTGGAGATCACGGTTCCTGTATTGATAGCCTTTTCGTCCTTGATTGCATAAAATTTCCCGATCATCTGAGGCAGTCCCCAGGTTCCCAGAGAGGTCAATATAACAACTCCCAGCAGATTCAGCGGATCCGGCCCGAAAAAGGAGGTAAATGCTCCAGGCTGACCCTGGGTCACCGGAATATCGCTGGGAACCTGCGCCATTGTCTGGATGGCATTGAGGAAACCACCCTGTCCGCCTAAGACCGCGCCGATCACCGCCACAATTCCGGCCAGCATGATGATCCCCTGGATGAAATCATTGATGGCTGTTGCCATGTAGCCTCCCAGGATCACATAAACCGCGGTAAACACAGCCATCACGATCACACAGACCGTATACGGAATGTGAAACGCCATACCGAACAGGCGGGACAGTCCATTGTAAACAGAAGCCGTATACGGAATCAGGAAAATAAATACGATAACAGAGGCCGTCACTTTCAGAGCGTCGCTTCCGTACCTTTCTCCAAAAAAATCCGGCATGGTCTTGCATTTCAGATGCTGGGTCATGACCTTCGTCCTTCTTCCCAGCACAACCCACGCCAGAAGACTTCCGATCACTGCGTTGCCCAGCCCGATCCAGGTGGAAGCGATCCCGTATTTCCACCCGAACTGTCCGGCATACCCGACAAAAACCACCGCTGAAAAGTAGGAAGTTCCATATGCAAACGCCGTCAGCCAGGGACCTACGCTGCGCCCTCCCAGGACAAATCCGTCCACGCTGGTAGCATGCTTCCTGGAATACATGCCTACATAAACCATCACCGCAAAAAATACAACCAGTAAAATCAGTTTAATTGCCATATCCTCATCCTCATTTCCTTTTGATACTAGTACACTTTAAAGCGTTGCGCTTTAAAGTATTAAAGTGCCATGTCATAGTTTAACACGGAGTTTCCTCCGTGTCAACTTGTTATTTATAGAAATCCTGCATTTTCGGGCATTGTTCAACTATTTTATGTATTACCAGTGTATGATTCAGTTTGATGTAACAACATGAAATGTTGAACACATTGAACTAATTATTTACAAGTAATTAAAATGATGTTATAATCATATATGTAAAAGGAGTGACCGCCCACAAAGTGGTTAACCTCCCGGATTATCGTTACAATAAACCTACCCAGGCGGCCAAGCACAAGGTAGGTTTATTTATTTTTGCTTGTTGTTCCTATTATCTATATAGGCAAGCAGCGCAAGCAGAAATGAACCGCCTAAGAATAACAGGCTTAAGACTTCATATGTATCCATTTGCACCACCTCCCCTCTTTTTCAAGTGTAGGGAGGCTTTCCACCTTGTAACACGATCACTCTGTAATAGATTCTACCATATCTATTTACTCCTGACAACTCATATAACGCCCACATGAGAATAAAAAAAGCAATAGCAAGGATTCCTCCGGCTACTGCTCTTATTTGGCTATATGGTTGATTCTGCTTTCTTCCCATGCAGGAAGCTGTAGTATTTCTTATCGAACTCCGCAAGCGCTTTTTTATGTGCGTCAAATACATCTGCCTTTGTTCCTGAAGCTGCCCTATTTTAATTTTTATTGTCTGCAATTCTGACAAATGCTGTTTTGCATTCATACCGCTACTCCCTTCCAAGTCGATTAAGTCTGTTACTTGCACATCCAGAGCCTTGGCGATCTTGCCGATTGTTACCGGCTTCACCTTTTTACCAGTGAGCGCATTCATTGTCGTTGCTTTTGATAATCCTGACTTCCCTACTAATTCCTTAGTTGTCATGCAGGCCGTGGCCAGAGCAATCTGTAATTTCTGTTTGTTAATCTTCATCTCTTCACCTTCCTTTTCCTGCTGCAAGAGAGCATCATCTAAAGTATCCAGAAGAGCGATAGCCTCTTCAAACCTGTATTCAGATATCAGCCTGACTGCTTCCTCTTCAACCTGCGTCCTGTGGTCAAGTTCTTCCTGCATCCTTCTGATCTCTTCAATCTTCCTGTCTATCTTCTTCATAGGTTCTCTCTCCCTTCCAATACTTCCACACGCCCGGCAGCGTAAGGAAAGGGGATCGTTATTTATGAAATTACCAAACAGTTTTGGCTCTGTCCATAAATTGCCGGGTAACCAGCGCAATCCGTGGAGAGCGCGAAAAACAAATGGCTGGGTTTGGGATCCAGAGAGCGGAATCTGTAAACAGCAGTACATCACTATCGGATATTATCCAACGCAAAAGGAGGCGCTGCAGGCACTGGCGGAATATAATGCTAACCCTTATGATCTCTCTGCCAGCACAATTACATTTGAGGAAGTCTATGCGAAGTGGTCAGAAGAACATTTTAAAACACTTGGAGCCTCAACCATACGTGGGTGGAAAAGCGCATTCAGTTACTGCAAGCCTCTATACCAGATGCATATGAAAGATATTCGGGTTAATCATCTGGAGCAGACAATCAAAAATGCCGATGTTGGAGATAACACAAAACGGCGAATGAAAAGTCTGTTCAATCTGATTTACAAATATTCCATGAAACATGAGATTGTAGATAAAAATTACGCGCAGCTCTGCGATAGTGTCAAAGAGCCAGAACCAGAAATTATCCGGATTCCATTTTCTGATCTGGAAATCCAAAAACTATGGGACAATATCCAAGTACCTTTCGCAGATATGGTATTGATCGGGATATACACAGGATTCCGACCCCAGGAATTATCCATACTTCAAATAGATGATATTGATCTGGATTTGTGGACAATCACTGGCGGTCTGAAAACCGATGCAGGAAAGAACAGGATTGTTCCCATTCATCCACGGATCAGGGAGCTTGTACAGCAAAACTATGACCGGGCCGGAAAAATGAACAGCAATTACCTTTTTAATTATGGAAGGTACTCCAGAAGGTTCAGCAAAATACCTGAAAGTCGAGCAATAGACACTAAAAATTTTCCACTTGTATGGTTGAACTGTTGTTCGAGAAACGGAAGTCGGGGATACCCTTCCTACGCACTGGAATA